>CAZZIL010000284.1:0-19987 GCA_964654265.1 uncultured Gammaproteobacteria bacterium
GCCGGCTCCGCGGCCGCGGAGCCGGCCCCGCGGCCAGTCCCGCGGTCAGTCCCCCAGGAGCCGGCGGGCCTGGTCGGCAACCGCCCGGGGAGTGATCCCGAAGTGCTCGTACAGCTCCCCGCCGGGCGCGGAAGCCCCGAACCCCCTCATCGAGACAAACCCCGCCTTCCGGCCGCGGTACTTGTGCCAGATGTCGGCCTGGGCCGCCTCGACAAAGACCACCGGGCGTTCCGGGTCGATGGTGCGCTCCCGGTGCTCCGGGCCTTGCCGGTCGAACAGCTCCATGCACGGCATCGACACCACGGCGGCGCGCACGCCGTCGGCGGCGAGGTCCTTGGCGGCCTCGGCGGCGATCGCGACCTCGGAGCCTGACGCGCAGAGGGTGATGTCGCGCTCCCCGCCCGGCGCGGGGAGTATCACGTAGCCTCCCGTCGCGCACAGGTTCGCGTCGGCGGTGTCGGCCCGCAGCATCGGCACCCCTTGGCGGGTCAGCGAGATCAGCGACGGCCGCCTGCGCTCGCCGATGGCGAGTTCCCAACACTCGGCGGTCTCTATCGGGTCGCAGGGGCGGAACACCTGGAGGCCGGGGATCAGCCGCAGGGATCCCAGGTGCTCGACCGGCTGGTGGGTGGGGCCGTCCTCCCCCAGGCCGATCGAGTCGTGCGACATCACGTGGATGACGCCGGTCCCCATGAGCGCGCCCAGGCGGATCGCCGGGCGCGAGTAGTCGGAGAACGCGAGGAAGGTCCCGCCGTACGGGAGCACCCCGCGGTGCAGCGCCATCCCGTTCATGGCGGCGGCCATCGCGTGCTCGCGCACGCCGTAGTGGACGTAGCGCCCGGAGAAGTCGCCGGCGCGCACCGGGCGCATCCCGTCCGCCTGCGTCTGGTTGGACTCGGTCAGGTCGGCGGAGCCGCCGACCAGCTCGGGAAGCCTCTCCGCCAGGCGGTCCAGCGTGAGTCGGCTTGCCTTGCGGGTCGCGATCTTGGGGCGCTCCCTGGCGAACGCCGCCTTCGCCTTGCGGATCGCGTCGCTCCAGCCGTCCGGGAGGTCGCCGCGCACCAGGCGCTCGAACTCGGCGCGCTCCGGGTGGGCGGCGAGCCGCCCGGACCACTCTTGCCGGGCCCGCTCCCCCTGGAGGCCGATCGCCCGCCAAGCGTCCAGCACGTCGCCGGGAATCTCGAACGGCGGGTGCGGCCACCCGAGTGTCTCGCGCGCGGCCGCCACCTCGTCCTCGCCCAGCGGCGAGCCGTGGGTCTTCGCCGTCCCCTGCTTGCCGGGCGCCCCCTTGCCGATCACGGTGCGGCAGCACACCAGCGATGGCCGGTCCGCCGCGATCGCCTCCCCGATGGCACGGCCGACCTCCGCCTCGTCGTGGCCGTCACAGGAGACGGTGTGCCATCCGCACGCGGTGAAGCGCGCCGCCGCGTCGTCGCTCACGGCAAGGTCGGTGCCGCCGTCGATGGAGATGCGGTTGTCGTCGAACAGGACGGTGAGCCGCGACAGCCGCAGGTGCCCGGCGAGCGAGGCGGCCTCGTGGCTGATCCCCTCCATCAGGCACCCGTCCCCCGCGAGCGCGTAGGTGCGGTGGTCCACCAGCCCGTCGCCGAAGCGGGCGTTGAGCATGCGCTCGGCGAGCGCCATCCCGACCGCGTTGGCAAGGCCCTGGCCGAGCGGCCCGGTCGTGGTCTCGATCCCGAGCCCGTGGCCGTGCTCGGGGTGGCCCGCCGTCGCCGACCCCAGCTGGCGGAACCGCCGAAGCTCGCCGATCGGGAAGTCCGCGTGCCCGGTGAGGTGGAGGAGGGCGTACAGCAGCATCGACCCGTGCCCGGCGGAAAGCACGAAGCGGTCCCGGTCCGGCCACCGCGGGTCCGCCGCCGAGAAGCGCAGGAACCGGCTGTGCAGCACGTAGGCGACGTCCGCCATCCCCATCGGCATGCCGGGGTGCCCGGAGTTCGCGCGCTGGACGGCGTCCATCGCGAGCGCCCGCAACGCCCCGGCCATCCGCTCGATGGGGGGGGAACTCTCGGTCGGTCGGGGCTGCTCCATGCGGTCGGGTCCGGCTGCCAAAGGCACGGATTATATGGGGAGCCGACCGCCCGGGGCCGGGCAGGCCCCGCACGGCGCGCCCGGCGCGCCGGCCTTGCGCGCGCCGCCGGGGCGCGGATAGAATTTGCCCGGCCGGTCCCGCGGTTGGCGACGGGCCGGCAGGAGGGCCGCCATGACCGTCATCGACTGCGACTGCCACAACTTCTGGAGCTCCTCGCACGTCCTGGTGCCGTACCTCAAGGACTGGTGGCGGGACTGCTTCCTGCGCGGCGAGCAGCCCGGCCCGAAGGGGGCCTTCCCGCACAGCCACCGGGCGTGGTACCACCCCGAGCACTACAGGCGCGCGGACATCAACCCGTCCCGCGAGGAGGAGAACTTCACCCTGATGCGCGACAGGCACCTGGACCCCAACGGGATCGACGCCGCGATCCTCAACAGCGACGAGCCGCTGGAGCTGTCGACCTTGGGGAACGGCCACTACGCGCAGGCGCTGGCGTCGGCCTACAACGACTGGGTGCTTGACGCGTGGGTCGCCAAGGACCCGCGCCTGTTCGCCTCGATCGTCGTCGCGCCGCAGGATCCGCCGACGGCCGTCGCCGAGATCCGCCGGCTCGGCGGGCACCCGAGGATGGTGCAGGTGATCGCCTCCAGTTGCAGCGCGAGGCCGTACGGGGACCCGTTCTACCACCCGATTCACGAGGCGTGCGCGGAGGCCGGGCTGCCGTTCGCGTTCCACTTCGGCGGCAGCGGCGGGATCAACACGTCGCCGCACGCCTGCGGGTCGCCGCGCTACTTCGCCGAGCACCACACGCTGCAGTGCCAGCAGGCGCAGACCCACGTGGTCAGCATGCTGATGAACGGCGTGTTCGAGAAGTTCCCGTCGCTGAGGTTTGTGGTGATGGAGTGCGGCGTCTCGTGGGCGGGGCCGATCCTGTGGCGGCTGGACTCCAACTGGCGCGCCTTGCGCAAGGAGACCCCGTGGGTCCGGCGCCTGCCGTCCGAGTACTTCTTCGAGCACATCCGGTTCACCACGCAGCCGCTGGAGCAGCCCGCGCGCATCGAGCAGCTGTGGTCGTGCCTTGAGGCGATGGACGGCCGCCGCACCCTGATGTTCTCGTCGGACTACCCCCACTGGGACCAGGACCAGATCCCGTCGGTCAGGCTTCCGGACGGGTGGGACGACGACGTCTTCTGCAACAACGCGCTTGCCACCTACGCGAAGCTTCGGCCCCACGTGTCGCCCGGCCGGGAGGTCGCCTGACAGGCCGGGAGAGGCCAAGGCCAAGACCCGCAAGGCCGGGGCGGACGACCGGGAGGCGCGCGTCTCCGCGCGGGTCCGGCGGCGCCTCGAATAGAATCCGCCTGTCGGGCCCGCGGTTGGCCAGCGGGCCGGCAGGAGGGACCGCCATGACCGTCATCGACTGCGACTGCCACAACTTCTGGAGCTCCTCGCACGTCCTGTTGCCGTACCTCAAGGACTGGTGGAGGGACTGCTTCCTGCGCGGCGAGCAGCCCGGCCCCAAGGGGGCCTTCCCGCACGGCCATCGCGCGTGGTTCCACCCCGAGAACTACAGGCGCGCGGACATCAACCCGTCCCGCGAGGAGGAGAACTTCACCCTCATGCGGGACGGGCACCTCGACGCCAACGGCATCGACGTCGCGATCCTCACCAGCGACGAGCCGCTGGAGCTGTCGACCCTGGGGAACGGCCACTACGCGCAGGCGTTGGCGTCGGCCTACAACGACTGGCAGCTCGACGAGTGGATTGCCAAGGACCCCCGCCTGTTCGGCTCGATCGTCGTCGCGCCGCAGGACCCGGAGGTGGCCGTCGCCGAGATCCGCCGGCTCGGCGGGCACCCGAGGATGGTGCAGGTGATCGTCTCCAGTTGCAGCACCATGCCGTACGGGGACCCGTTCTACCACCCGATCCACGAGGCGTGCGCGGAGGCCGGGCTCCCGTTCGCGATCCATGTCGGCGGCAACGGCGGGATCAACACGTCGCCGCACGCCAACGGGTCGCCGCGCTACTTCGCCGAGCACCACACGCTGCAGTGCCAGCCGGCGCAGACACACGTGGTCAGCATGCTCATGAACGGCGTGTTCGAGAGGTTCCCGACGCTGAAGTTTGTGGTGATCGAGTGCGGGGTGTCGTGGGCGGGGCCGCTTCTGTGGCGGCTGGACTCCAACTGGCGCGCCTTGCGCAAGGAGACCCCGTGGGTCCGGCGCCTGCCGTCGGAGTACTTCTCCGACCACGTCCGGTTCACCACGCAGCCGCTGGAGCAGCCCGCGCGTCTTGATCTGCTGTGGTCGTGCCTTGAGGCAATGGACGGCCGCCGCACCCTGATGTTCGCGTCGGACTACCCGCACTGGGACCAGGACCAGGTCACGTCGGTCAAGTTCCCGGACGGGTGGGAGGAGGACGTCTTCTGCAACAACGCGCTTGCGACCTACGAGAGGCTCGGCCCTCACGTGTCGCCCAGCCGGGAGGTCGCCTGATGGGCGGAAGACACCTCGTGTGCGCGGTCGACGAGATCCCGGAGGGGTCGCGGCGGCTTGTCAAGGTCGGCAGCCGCACCATCGGGGTGTTCAACGTCAAGGGGACCCACCATGCGCTACTCAACGTGTGCCCGCACACCGGGGGCAGGCTGTGCGAGGGGCCCGTCTGCGGGACCAACGTCCCGAGTGACCTGTCGGACGGCTACCGCTACCACTTCGACCGCGTCGGCGAGATTCTCCGGTGCGCCCTGCATGGGTGGGAGTTCGAGATCGAGTCCGGGCGTTGCCTGACGGATCCGGGTGTCAAGGCCAAGACCTACAAGGTCGAGGTGGACGACGGGAAGGTGTACGTCGTCGTGTAGGCACGACCAGCCCCCCGCGATCGCTCCCGGCTCGTGGACGCGCGCACCCCTTAGGTTCGGGCGACATCAAGGGGTCGGGTGTGGGAAGAGCATCTGCTCGCCCGGCAATGGTCGGGTTGTCGCCACGCGTCCCAGTCCCGTCGCGGCATTGGCACGGTAACACCACCACGTCGGCAGGAGCCTCTAGGCGTGCGGGCGACACGCGGTCGAAGCAACCCCCTTGGTCGGAGACGTCTAGGGTGTTGCACCGATCCCCCAGCGGGTGGTGTTCGATCTGTTGCAGGTCGTGTCGCCTGATGTGCGGTGGTCCCCTGTTGGCCAGCACGTGGGCACGCGTGGTGACGCTCGCCGTTAGGGGCGAGAGGCTTGCGGGCGGTTGACTAGTTTGGTAGAATACCTGCAACAAGGGGGAACACGTGGGACCAGACAGAGGGAGCACGATGCCATGGGGCATGCCCAGCCGGGCTTGTCACATCGGCGCCGTTGTGCTCCAGCGAGCCGCCAGTGTCACACTGCGTGTTGCCGACTCCCGGAGTGGGCGAAGATTTCCGGCGTTGCCGGGCCGGGACGCCCTGTGCCCGGGAGAGCGTCGGGTCTCGCTTCCAGGCGGACTCCGCACGCTTGGCTAGGGCAATGAAGACACAGACCCACGGCAGTGGGGAAGACATGGAGATCATCGAGCTTGGGGTTGTCGTGGCGATGCAGGGTCACGACCCAAGCCTCATCAAGCCCAGCTACCTTCGTGACAACGGGATTGTCAGCCCGGACCTCTCCGCCGGGGATGATCTGATCGTCTCGCCGTTTCTCTCACGAGTGACATTCTCCGGCACCAGCTCCATCGTGATCATGGGGGATCCGAACCGCCTGATCGTCGAGCAGGAGGGCTTGGGTTTGAGCGTTGACGACATGGTGACTGCTCGAATCGCAGAGGCCTATCTGCGGAAGCGGAAGGCTTTGCAGTGCACGGCTGTCGGCATCAACCCGAAGCTCTTTATGTCTGTGGGGGATTCCGACAGGCGCAGGATTTCGAATCTTTTGGCTCCGAACCCGGAGTGGGCCCACTACAAGGATGCGTCTCCTGATGTCAGGGTGGGTGTAAGGTACCGATTTTCGGACAGGACTATAACCCTGCATATCGATTCCATGACAGATAAGAGTGATCGCCGAGGAATTGTTTTTCAGGGAAACATACACAGGGACATAGTGAAAACCACCCCACAGGACCAGACAGAAAAGGCAATGGCTGTCCTTCGCTCGTGGAAAGAAGACTTGAGCGACTTCGACAGCCTGGTTAGGTTGTTTGACCTTACGGAGCCGGCACCATGACTTCTCTGGAACACACTCACACGGGAGGGAAGCTTGTCGGGTTTGGCAACCCAGAGCTCCCGCCAACGCTTTCGCGGGACGACGAGAAAACGTGGTCCGGGGATTATATTGACACTTGGATAGGGAAGATTGCTCATTCCGGAAAGCTTTGGCGAGATATTGCCGGTGTCGATAAGGACGCGGACTCTGTTTCTCCGTCCGCGGCGGACGTTGCCCGCCAGATTGACATCGCAAACCGGATTAGTGACGCCATTCTGCGCGGCAGGCAGCTTTCCGAGACACCAACCTGGGCGGAAGAACCACAAGCCGCGGAGACGGGACGCCTTGAGAGGAGGTTCACGGAGCTGAAGTCCTCTGTGCGCAGGTGGGAGTTTGCGGCCACGCCAGATGCCTGGCAGAGTGCCATGGCGGAAATTGCGTATGTCATGGACGTGACGAGGGACATCGGTTTTGAGCAGACCCACGCGGACAGTGGGGACGAGAACCCGTACACCGGTTGGAATGGCGTGCATTTCGCCATATGCGATTTTCTTCGGGCGTGCATGACCGACGAGTACCTTCTCCCGTCGCAAGTGTTTAGGGAACACCGGGGAGCGCTTTTCGCTGTCATCGAAAGACTAATCGGGATCACCTCTGCCCCGTCAGTGCTAGGGCGTCCGTGCAAGGAGGTTTGGCCTATGTCCCGCTGCGGCACAGAGGCGTATATCGCGGCGGCGCAGGCACTGCGGAGCAAGGCAGTTGTTTTGCTTTTTGGTTTCATGTTCAGGGAGGGGAACCTGTCCGGGGATGTGCCGGTGATCTCCGGCGAGACTAGGAATCTGCTCGAAAAGGTCGTCTGCCGCGAGACGAGACAGGATCCGATGTTCTGGATTGGCACCAACTTCGGATATTTGCACCTTCTTGATGCCGACTGGGCGCGCGGCCTCATGGACAGGATTTTCCCGAGATCTCGGGAGGGCCGAAGCCTCTACATAGCCGCATGGACCGGATTCCTTAGGAGGGTCCCGACGCGCGAGATGTTCCTCGACCCGGCAATCCAAGGGTTGCTGATGCGGGGTATTTCCCTTAAGACAGATCCCGATGAACACCACAGACCGATGTATTACGCTGCACCGCCGGTGGCGCTGGCCAAGTACCTTGCGAGGACGTACCGGCGGCTTGACGAGCTTGGGTTTGACCATCCCTTGCTCGAAAGCTTTCGAAGTGCGGCGACTCCTGAGCAGGTTGCCGCGTTTGTCGAGACTGTTGGAAGGGAGCTTGTGCGAGACGATGTGCCCTCGGGTGACTGCTTGTCGGCCAAGCTGCGCAAGTTCTGGGAGTGGACCTTGGAAAGTCAGGATGCCCCCGCGATCTTCCGTGAGTTTGGGGACTGGATAGATCTCCAGAACGGGATTTTCGCACCGGGAGAGCTGGTACCCCTGCTTCTTGACACACTGAGGAAGTCCTCTGGCGAGCTGAACACGCGCGCCGGTTTGTCGATGTCCGTGGTCGAGATGGTGCGCGCAGATCCGGTGCGTTCTCTTGAGTGCATCCGCCTGTGCTTTGAGGGTGCGGGCAGGAACGGGAGTCCGCAGTTGACTCCCTCCATGTTCAACAAGGACTGGCAGCTCGCGGTGCAGGTGTTGCGGGCGGACCCGTCAACCAAGGAGGAGGCAGACCGGGTTTTCGAGAAGGTCGAGGACCTGCTTGCCGCCGGGGCGGTGACGTGAAGTGCCGGTTTCGACAGCGGCCAGATCTCCATCTGGAGCACCAGACACGGGACCTGGGGGGCACCTTGGCAGGTGCCGACACGCTGTCGGGCGGCGGCGTGGGGGCTTCGCTTTCTGACGCCGGTCGCCTAACGGGTTGGGGCGAACGCTGATGCGCATATTCTTGCTAGGGGCCGGGGCAAACATAGATGCGGGAATGTCCGACTCGGCGGAGTTGCTTGAGCAGGTCCATGCCGCGAGTTCCGGGAAGGACTGGGAGATGTACCGGTCCTTACACACGGAGGTTTACCAGGCGATCACCCGTGACCTGGGAGAGGGTGCGTCGGTGCTTGACGTTCGGATGCCAGATGGACACGATGATCCGAACATACAGACCTACGTGGACGCACTGCGAGCAACTGGCGACCCGCTTGCGGAAGAGTTGCGCCAGCTGGTGATACGGGAGATTCGCCGGTTACTACACCCGAAATGTCTGGAGAAGGCAGGTTATTTTCGCGGCTTCATCAGGTTGGGCGAGAGGGACGGGAAACCCGTTGAGATATTCACGTTGAACTATGACACGTCCCTTGAGCGGGTCCTGGGAGACGACGTGATGACGGGATTCTCGGGGCGTGACAAGAAACACACGTGGGACCCGATGTGCTTTCGGCTCCCGCGCCTCGGGCGCGTGATTAATCTCTACAAGATGCACGGATCGCTGAACTGGCACACCAACGCCGCCGGGGAAATATACGAGTCTGATCCCCGAGGACCCTTTGACGGCGAGATGCCCGTGATTGTGTTGGGTTACGAGGAAAAGGAAAACAAAAGATACCCCTACTCATACTGGGATTGTGTGGAGGAATTCGGCTATGTCTCAATCAGGGCGGATGAGATCGCCGCGATCGGATATGGGTTTGGCGACGATGACATCAACGAGATGTTGCGCAGGGCCCTGAGAAAGGGCAACATCAAGAAACTGTGGGTTGTGGTCGGGGAATTCCCGGACGAGGGTCGCCGTCGCGCCCGGGAGGAGCACATTCGCAAGAGGCTGGGCTATAGCGAGAAAGTAACAGTTCTCAACACCACCGCAAAGAAGTTCTTGGACGGGCTTTAGGTGGGGATGGCCTACTGTGCGGGAATGGGCTGTCGTGTCGGCCGCTTCTCCAGACCATCTAGGGCCGCACTTGCGCGGATCGGCAACTCCCATATGTCACGTTGCCACCGGGGGCATTGGCCCGGGACTCGGTTGTTGGACCTTGGTTGGGCACTCCGCGGGTGCGCCATTGACTCTTGGGGATGCGCTTGTTGCCCAACTTGTTTGCTCTCCGGGTGTGTTGCCCGGCGATTTCCCTCGGACCGCCGTTTTCGGGTCGGTTACGCTGATGGACCCAATGGCATCCCCCACGGGTGTGGATTGCGATCGGGAGCGGATGTCCCTAATGCCCAAGCTCGGATGGGATTCCCGGGTGACGGGTATCGGGAGAGCGTGCGTCGTCGCGCGGGACGGTCAGCGTCCCCGGGGTTGCACGGACAGTCTCAGCTCGCGAAACTCGCGCAGCAGCGAAGGTTCGGTCGGCATCGGGTAGGGCTGTGCAAAGATGACGGCCCGCACCGCCTCGTTGTCGTAGGCCGGGTGGCCGCTCGGCTCGACGATGGCGGGATCGCCGTCAAGCGTCCCGTTCTCTCTCAGCAACACCAGCAGGACGACGTTCGCGTCTGGGGGAACCCCCTCGGGGGTGCGCAGGTGGCGCTCGATGAGTGACCGGAAGCGGTTGCGGTAGATGTCGACCAGCTCAGGGTCGGGCGGCGGGAGCTCGGCCCCCTCGATCTCGTCGATGGGGACGGGAATCTCCGGGGCGGGCGCCGGCTCCGGCTCGGGGACAGGCTCGGGTTCGGGCTCAGGTTCCGGCTTTGGTGGCGGCTCCTCCTCCTTGGGTTGCGTCCCCAGCTCGGCCTGCGTCTTCTCCGGCTTGGGCTTGGGCTTCGGCGGTGGCGGCGGCTCAAGCGGCTTGGGCTTCGGGATCTCGGGCGGCTTGGGCAGCTCCGCCGGGACCTTCGGCGGCGCGAACTCCTGGTCGAACACGAGGACGTCCATGGTGGGCGGCGGGCGCTCGAAGCGCCACTGAAGGTTGAGGGAGAGAAGCGACAGCAGCACCAGGGTCGCGAACGCCGCCTGGATGCCGGAGAGCCAGATCCGGCTCTCCTCGCACTCCAGGGTCCTGCCGACGCGGCCCCAGGCCAGCATCGTCCGCCTCGGCATCGGACACCCGCTACTTCGTGGTGGTGCGGACGTTCAGGCCGACCATGTCGATCTCCTCCTCGATCAGTCGGCCGAGCACCTCGACCACCTGCTGGTAGCGCAGCTCCCTGTCGGCGGAGACGACGACCGGCGCCCCGGGGAAGAGCACCCGCCGCTGCTGCACCAGGTCGACCAGGTCCTCGGGGTCGCTCAGCCGGGTCTCGTCGTCGAAGTTGTGGTCGCGGACGAAGATCGACCCGTCCGTGCGCACCACGACCTCGATCGCCTTGCTCTCCTGCTTGAGGCCGATGTCCCCGGCGTCGGGCAGCTCGACCACCGTCTGGATGATCAGCGGCGCCGTGATCATGAAGATCACCAGGAGGACCAGCATCACGTCGATGAACGGAACCACGTTGATCTGGCTGAGCAGGTCCGGCCGCCTTGGGTGCCGACGCTTCAAAGGTTCCTCCGCAGGATGTTGCTGAAGTGGTCGATGAACCCCTCGTAACGCTCGTTCAGCTGCTCGATCTGCGCGACGAAGAAGTTGAACGCGACCACCGCCGGGATCGCCGCCAGCAGGCCGAGCGCGGTCGCCACCAGCGCCTCCGCAATCCCCGGCGCGACTTGCGAGAGGGTCACCTGGGTGGTCCCGGAGAGGGCCCGGAAGGCGTTGATGATTCCCCAGACGGTCCCGAACAGGCCGATGTAGGGGCTCACCGACCCGACGGTCGCGATGAACGGCATGTGGCGGTGGAGTTTGCGCACTTCCAGTTGGGCGGACGACTCCATCGAGCGCTGGACGCTCTCGATGACGACGGCCGGGTCGCCGGCGCGGCCCTTGTCGAACTTGTTGAACTCCTGCTTGCCGGCGATGAACACGGACGGGAGCCCGTCGGTGCCGAAGCGTCCGTCGCGCGTGTCCTGCTCCAGCTCGTCGAGTTCCTTGCCGCTCCAGAACACCTCCTCGAACGTGTCGCAGTTGGCGCGGATGTTGCGCAGCACCTTGTGCTTGCGGATGATCGTCCAGATCGCGAGGAACAACAGCAGGAGCAGCAGCGCGAGCACGAGCTGGGCGACCAGGCTCGCCTTGGCGACCAGCGCGACCAGCGAGAGCGTCTCGGCCGACGGGGTCATCGCGCGCGGGCGGGGATCAGGCGCGCGATCGGCGCGGGGATGCGGGCGGCCCTCGGGACGCCGTCCCGCATCTTGGCGCACACCAGGACCAGGTGAGCCGAGGAGACCGGCTCCCCGCCGCGGGCGACCGACTGCCCGACACGGAAGCTGGTGCGCCCGGCGTCCACCGAGTTGACCGACACATCGAGCAGGTCGTCGAGCAGCGCGGGCCGGTGGTACTCGACCTCGGCGCGGCACACGGCGAAGAGGACCCCGAAGTCCCTCATGAGCCCGTGGTGGTCGAAGCCGAGGCTGCGCATCCACTCGGTGCGCGCGATCTCGTAGAAGCGGAGGTAGGTCGCGTGGTAGACGACCCCGCCCGCGTCGGTGTCCGCGTAGCACACGCGGACGGAGATCCGGTGGATGGGGGAGTCAGGCCCCATCCCAGAGCGTCGGTTGCCCGGCCGGGTCCGACGGCGGCTCGGCCCCGATGTGCCGGTGGGCCTTGGCGGTCGCGACGCGCCCGCGGCTGGTGCGCTGCACCAGCCCCTCCTTCATCAGGAACGGCTCGATGAACGACTCGATGGTGTCGACCTCGTCGCCCATGGCGACCGAGATGGTGTCGATCCCGACCGGCCCGCCGCCGAAGCGCTCAATCAGCACCTCCAGGTACTTCTTGTCGCCGGTGTCGAGCCCGGCGCGGTCGACGTCCATCATCTCAAGCGCGTCCGACGCGATCTTCCGGTCGATCGCCGAGCCGGCGGCGCGCACCTCCGCGAAGTCGCGCACCCGGCGCAGCAGCCGGTTGGCGACGCGGGGCGTGCCGCGCGCCCGCGCCGCGATCTCCGCGAGCCCGTCGTCGGCGCAGGGGATCCCCAACAGGCCCGCGGAGCGCCGGACGATCTGAACCATCTCGTCCAAGGTGTAGTAGTCGAGCCGCAGCACGATGCCGAACCGGTCCCGCAGGGGGGAGGTCATCATCCCGGCGCGGGTGGTCGCCCCCACGAAGGTGAACGCCTCCAGCTTCAGCTTGACCGAGCGCCCGGAGACGCTCTCCCCGACGAAGATGTCGAAGCGGAAGTCCTCAAGCGCGGAGTACATCGCCTCCTCGATCGCCGGGTGGAGGCGGTGGATCTCGTCGATGAACAGCACGTCCCCGCTCGCCAGCCCGGTGAGCATCGCCGCCGCGTCGCCGGTCTTCTCCAGCGCGGGCCCCGAGGTCGAGTGGATCGGCGCCTCCATCTCGACGGCGATCACGTTGGCCAGCGTCGTCTTGCCAAGGCCGGGCGGCCCGCAGAACAGCACGTGGTCCAGCGGCTCCTTCCGCCGGCGCGCGGCCTGGATGAACACATCGAGCTGCTCCTTGATCCCGCCTTGGCCGATGTACTCGGCGAGGCGCCGCGGCCGGAGCGCGCGCTCAATGCCGGCGTCCTCGTCGGTCTTCTCCGCCTGGCTAGGCATGCCGGGCGCCCCCCCGCGCCAAGGTGGGGGGACCCGTCCGTGCCGGCAATGGGTGGAAGACGCGATTCTCCATCAGGAATGCACGGGCATTTTAACAGGGAAGGGGCGCGCAAGACCGCGCGCCGGCATGGTGCCGGGCGGGGCGCGGAATCCCGGCATGCCGGGGGACCCCCGCCGGCGGCGCCCCCGCGCCGCCCGCGGAGTCCGGGACGCCCCCCAGGTGCTATACTGAAACCCGTGTTGGCTTCCCGGACAGTGAGGGGCGACGTCGCGGCCGCCCGCCGGCCGTGACGGGCGACCCGGTCGCGGGGCGCTACCGCGAGATCCTGGACGCCCTGCTCGCGGGCTCCGACCTTGACGGCGGGACCGTGCGGGAGGCGATGGGGGCGATCTTCGAGGACAAGTGGGGCCCGGCCCGGATCGCCGGGTTCCTGGTCGCGCTGCGCGCGAAGGGGGAGACCCCGGGCGAGATCGCGGCCGCGGCCGGCGTCATGCGCGACAAGGTGGTCCCGGTGCGCGTGGAGGGTCCCGTGCTCGACGTCGTCGGAACCGGCGGGGACGCCAAGCGCACGTTCAACGTGTCGACGGTGTCGGCGTTTGTGGCGGCGGCGGCGGGCGCGCGGGTGGCGAAGCACGGGAACCGTGCGATGAGCGGGTCGAGCGGGAGCTCGGACTTCCTGGCGGCCTGCGGGGCGGACCCGGCGCGGATGGACCCGGCGCGTGTCGCCGAGGCGATCGGGGCCGTCGGTATCGGGTTCATGTTCGCGCCGACGCACCACGTGGCGATGCGGTACGCGGCGCCGGTGCGCAAGGAGCTGGGCGTTCGCACCGTCTTCAACATGCTTGGGCCGCTGACCAACCCGGCGGGCGCGCGGCGCCAGCTGACCGGGGTGTTCAGCGAGGGGCTGGTCGACGCCTACGCGGAGACGCTGAGGCTGCTCGGCGCCGAGCGCGCGCTGGTCGTCCACGGCGACGGGATGGACGAGATCACAGTCACGGGGGAGACCCGCGCGGCCGAGCTGCGCGAGGACGGGACGATTGAGCGCCTCGTGATCCGTCCCGAGGACTTCGGGCTCGGACGGGCCCCGCTGGAGGCGATCCAGGTCGGGTCCGCCGAGGAGTCGAAGGCGGTGGCGGACTCGGCGCTCGCGGGCGCCCCGGGGCCGGCACGCGACATCGTCGTGATGAACGCCGGGGCGGCCATCCACGTCGCCGGGCTCGCCGGCTCGATCGCCGACGGGGTCGGCATGGCCGCGCAGGCGATCGACAGCGGCGCCGCAAGGAAAAAGCTGGACGACTTCGTCGGGTTCTTCTCCGGCGGGAAATGACCGCGCCGGCCGGGCGCCGGCGCCGCGGCGAGCCATGCTTCGGGTAAAGCTCTGCAGCAACACGGGCGACATCGCCCTTCAGGGGCCTCCGGACCTGCGGTGCCACGGGGTGGAGTTTGTCCTGGGGCTGGACGCGCGCGAGTACGACTGGCTTGTGGTCTACTCGGACTTCCCGGCGTCGGGCGGGCGTTTCTCGACGCACTGCGAGGAGCTGGCGTGCCACCCGGACAACACGCTGTTCATCACGCACGAGCCGTCGCCGGTGAAGCGTTACAACGGCCGGATGACCGGGCAGTTCCACTGGGTGATCTCCTCGCAGGAGCCGTGGGCGTTGCGTCACCCGCGGCTGCTGCGCACCCACCCGGCAAGCCCGTGGGGGTTCCGCCTTCCTGGCGAGGGGCACCGGTCCGCGCGCTCCCCGGAGAAGGCGCTGCCGATCTCAACGTTCTGCAGGCTGAAGGACATGCGCTACACGCTCCACCAGGACCGCCTGCGCTTCGTGCGGCGGCTCGCCGGCGCCATGGAGGAGCTGGACGTGTTCGGCCCGCTGGGGCGCCCGTTGCGGGAGAAGGGTCCGGGGTTGCTCCCGTACCGGTGCCACCTGACGATCGAGAACCACATAGCCGAGCACTACTGGACGGAGAAGCTGGCGGACGCGTTCCTCGGGTTCACGCTCCCGCTGTATTGCGGCTGCCCGAACGTGTCGGACTACTTCCCGGAGGAGAGCCTGATCCCGGTCGACATCTTCGACTTCGACGGCGCGGTCGAGACCATCCGCCGCGCGATCGCCGACGGCGAGCACGGGCGCCGGCTTCCTCACATCCTTGAGGCGCGCCGAAGGGTGCTCGACGAGCACAACCTGCTCGCGGTGGTCGCGCGCTTCGTCACCGAGCGCCACACGGCTACGCCGCGGCCGACGCCGGCGCCGAGGATCCGCAACCACCGCGGCATGCTGTGGCGCAACCCGCTCATGGGGGTCGGCCACGCGATCGCGAAGGCGGCGGTCAAGCGCAGGCACCTGCGCGAGTACGAGGGGCGCCGCCGCGCCTCCGGGCTCTACGCCTGAGCGCGCTCAGCGCAGCCGGTCCGCCAGGTCGGTGCGCTCCCAGGTGATGTCGGGGTCCTTGCGGCCGAAGTGGCCGTGCACCGCGACCTTGCGGTAGGTCGGGCGCCACAGGTCCAGCCCGCGGATGATCTTGCCGGGCGACAGGCAGTCGAGCGCGCGCACCGCCCGGAGAATCCGGGCGTCGTCCCATTTCGGGTGGGCGGTGCCGAACGTCTCGACGGCCAGGCTCACCGGGTCGGGGACGCCGATCGCGTACGCCACCTGCACCAGGCATCTCTTCGCGATCCCGGCGTGGACGATGTTCTTCGCGATGTGGCGCGCGGCGTACGCGCCGGAGCGGTCCACCTTGGTCGGGTCCTTCCCGGAGAACGCGCCGCCGCCGTGGGGCGCCATCCCCCCGTAGGTGTCGACGATGATCTTGCGCCCGGTGAGGCCGCAGTCGGCCTTGGGCCCGCCCTCGACAAACCTCCCGGTCGGGTTGACGTGGATGGCCTTCGCATGCGGCAGGCGGTAGCGCGGCTCGACGACCGGGCGGATGATGTGCTCGATGACGGCCTCGCGCAGCCGGCGGTCGTTGTTGGCGACCCTTTTGCCGTCGATCTCCGGGTCGTGCTGCGTCGAGAGGACGATCCCCTCGACGGCGACGGGCTGGCTGTCCCGGTAGCGGAACGTCACTTGGGCCTTCGCGTCGGGCCGCAGCCACGGGAGGCCGCCGGGCCGGCGCCCGAGTCGCCGCACCTTGGATTGCCGGGCGGTCAGCCGGTGGGCGTAGACGATCGGCGCGGGCATCTTCTCCGGGGTCTCCGAGCAGGCGTAGCCGAACATCATCCCCTGGTCGCCGGCGCCGATGCGCTCCTCGCCGAGGTCGACCCCGTGGGCGATGTCGCCGGACTGCTTGCCGATCGCGACCATGACCGCGCAGTCGTCGCCGTCGAAGCCCATCCCGCTGGAGTAGCCGATCTCGCGCACCACGCGGCGGGCGATGTCCTCGATGTCGACGTGGACGCCGGTGCGCATCTCCCCGGCGACGATCACCATGCCGGTCTTGACCAGCGTCTCGCAGGCGACCCGGGTGCCCCAGAGGGCGCGGCGCAACGGCTCTCCCGAGAGCTCGCTGGAGATCTGCCGGATGGTCTCGTCCAGGACGGCGTCGGAGATCTGGTCGGCGATCTTGTCGGGATGGCCCTCGGAGACCGACTCCGAAGTGAACAGGTGCTCGGACATGGGCGTGAATGATAAACGAAAACGCCCGCGGGCGAGTCCGTACGCGAAGGAAACCGGCGAAACGCGGAGCGTCAGCGTGCCGGGAATGTCACCTGGCGAGAGGCGCGAGGAGGCGTCTGTGCTCCTTGCCGAGAGCGGGAGCGGGCGAGGGCGCCACGGTCACGCACCACGAGTTCCCGCCGGGGCCGGGCTGTCGGCTCGGTGACCCGCGACGGACTGGCGCTGTCGGGTCCGGGCGGCAGGGCAGACTGGAATCCCGGAGCCTCTTGCTCCCGGAGAGGGAGCAAGCGGTGGGCTGGACCGACGCACCGTAGGGAGACAGGCGCGATGGCGGCAAGGGCGGGGCAAGCGCGACAGAGGCGGCGGATGGCGAGGACTGTTCCAGGCGGCTCCCGACCGGACGCAGGGCGTTGCGCGGCGAGGCAGGCGCGCCGGAGGCGCAGCCGGAGCCTCCGGCAATTTCCCGGACGGCCTCGGTATCAGCCGAGGGGTTCCCGCATCACGGTGAAGGCATCGGCAAGCAACTCGCGCAGCTCCTTGAAGCGCGACCTCTGATCCGGGGTGCGGGGAGGGAAGGCGAGCGCGCGACAGACATCCGCGTGCGCCGGATCGTGCCCCGTCGCGCTGTCGTAGACGTTGTAGCCCTTTGCGCCGTAGAGCATGATCGCCCTGACATCCCCGCATCGTGCCGTCGCCAGCGACACGTCAGACGGCGGGACGTTCCACCGTTCGGCATACGTCAGTGCCCGCTCCCCCAACTCGGCATGAGAGACATGCCTTGCCCTGATCACGGAAAGGCCAAGGGTCTTCGCCGCGCGAAGCGCGTACGGGTTGATCGCTGACAAATTCCGCCACAAATGTTTTGGCAGGACGAGGCGGCAGAGGGTTTCAGCGTCCTCGACCTCCCCGGGAGAGTGCTTGCTCACGGAGTGGTTCTGACAGTCGCCGTTGGGGTCAAGCCTTCGGTAGTGGACGCACTTGCATCCGCTGTCCCCGTACACCCGCTCGATGTCCCGGCACGGCAGGTCGCCCGCTTTTGGCGCCTGAGCCAACTCTCACAGCTCCTGCAGGGGCCCGGTGAGCGCCTCGGGCCATCCGGAATCGACAGGGCAGTCCTCCGCCCAGTCCCGGCCGGTCTTCTTTCCCTTCGAGTACCGCAGGACAAGGAAGTAGAACGTCCCGTCCCCCTCGAACGTGATCGACACAGACAGGTCCGCGCTGTTCCAGCAGAGTCCCACCACGCCGTCCGAGCCCAGGGAGGGATACGGCAACGGGACGTCCGGTGGTCGCAACGACAGGAACTTCCGGACATCCTTCAGCGTGTCGGGGGAGACCGCCTTGGAGGAGTAGCCGTCCCAGTCATCCGGGAGAGTGGCGTAGTCGGACAGCTCGGTCTCCAGCAGGTCTCTCTTCTCGGCCTCGGTCTGCCGGGGAGCATTCGCCCAGCGTTCCCGCGCAATCTCTGTGGGCGACTTCGTTCGCGTCTCAAGCTCATGCGTCAGGCGGTCGATCGCACGCGCCATGTTGTCCTGAAAGCGGCGGATTTCCTCGGCGCTGTACTTCTGCCGCGGCTCCGGTTTTGCGGAGCCGAGGGACTGCTGTGAGGCTCCCGCGCGCGCGGAATAGGAGATGTCGGCCATGGGTCTTTCGTTGGTCAACCTGTCGTGCATAGCATAGCAGGCTGGCGGCGTGGGGGTCAAGGGGCGCGCCGGTCGCAAGGGCAGGTTGGGGAGGTCCGCCGGGTGGACGGCATCGGTCTGCGTCTCGACAGGGAGGCGGATCGGCCGCCGGGCCGTGCCCGGTGGTATCAGGGCTTGACGGCGTTCGTGGTGGCGGGGCGCATGTGGCGGTGGCCGGTCTCGGCCGGGATGAGTTACCCCGCCCGCGACGGCGCGCCCGGCAACCCCGGCGTCGCAGGCGAACCCCGGGTCGGACCGGTGTCAAGGGCTGTGGTCCCCCGGCTCCGGGTGGTAGCGTCTCAGGTTCGATCGTCCGGGGTGTCTTGGCGGCCGGCTCCCGGTCGCGCCCGATCCGGTGATGACGGCCGCGTCAACGTTCGGCGCCGGTCCTCGTCGCCCCCCGCGCCCTTCCAGCGCCAGAAGGTGCGCACGCTGATCCCCGCCTGCGCGCACGCCTGCGCCAGCGTGGCGCCGCGCTGCCGCGCCTCGGCGATGTCGCGCAACGTGTGCGCGCGATCCGCCGCCGATGTCATCCGGCCCCGCTTGCCGGGCGTGACCGCCGTCCCCGGCACGACAGACCGGTCGTCCTGGGTGTCCGTGCCGATCCTCAGCTCCCGCAAGGGTTCGGCGAGCGTATCGGGCCACCCGGAATCGACGGGGCAGTCTTCCACCCCATACCAGCCGGTCTCCTTTCCTTCCGAGTACCGCGAGACAATGAAGTAGAACTTCCCGTCCCCCTCGAAGGTGATCGACACAGACAGGTCCGCGCTGTCCCAGCTGAGTCCCACCACGCCATCTGAGCCCAGGGACGGGTACGGCAACGGGACGTCGGCCGGTCGCATTGACAGGAACTTCCGGACATCCCTCAACGCGTCCGGGGAGGCCGCCTTGGAGGAGTAGCCATCCCAGTCATCCGGGAGAGTGGCGTAGTGCGACAGCTCGGTCTCCAGCAGGTCTCTCTTCTCGGCCTCGGTCTGTCGGGGAGCATTCGCCCAACGTTCCCGCGCAATCTCTGTGGGCGACTTCGTTCGCGTCCCAGGCTCGTGCGTCAGGTGGTCGATCGCACGCGCCACGTTGTCCTGGAAACGACGGATTTCCTCGGCGCTGTACTTCTGCCGCGGCTCCGGTTTTCCGGAGTCGGATGGCTGCGGTGAGGTTCCCTCGCGCGCGGAGCAGGGGATGTCGTCCATGGGTCTTTCGTTGGTCAGCCTGTGGCGCGTAGCATAGCAGGCTGTCGGCGTGGGGGTCAACGAGCACTGGCCGCAAGGGGAGGTCCGCCTTGGGACATGGGGGTGTCTGCCGGGTGGCCGGCGTTGGCCTGCGTCTCGACAGGAAGGTCGAGCCGGCCACTGGGTCGTCCCCGGCGGTTCCGGGGCTGACGGCATCCATGGCGGCGGGGCACATGTGGTGGTGACCGACCTTGACCAGGGTGCGTTCCCCCGCCCGCGACCCGGCGCGTTCGGCAGCCTTGGCGTCGCGGACGAACCCGGGTCGGACCGGTGTCGAGGGCTGTGGTCCCCCGGCTCCGGGTGGCAGCGTATCAGGTTCGACCGTCCGGGGTGTCTTGGCGGCCGGCACCCGGTCGATCCCGGCCCGGTGAGGACGGCCGCATCGATGTCCGGCGTCGGTCCTCGCCGCCCTCCGCGCCCTTCCAGCGCCAGAAGGTGCGCACGCTGATCCCCGCCTGCGCGCACGCCTGCTTCAGCGTGGCGCCGCGCCGCCGCGCCTCGGCGATGTCGCGCAACGTGCGCGTGCGATCCGCCGCCGATGTCATCCGGCCCCGTTTGCCGGGCGTGACCGCCGTCCCCGGCACGACAGGCCGGTCGCCCTCGGTGTCCGTGCCGAACATCAGCTCCCGCAGGGGCGCGGTGAGCGCATCGGGCCACCCGGAATCGACCGGGCAGTCCTCTGCCCCATTCCACCCGGCCTCCTTTCCTTCCGAGTACCGCATGA
>CAZZIL010000285.1:0-2174 GCA_964654265.1 uncultured Gammaproteobacteria bacterium
GATGGATGCGGCTAAGGGGTGTCCCGCTGGCGGTCAGCGCCCGACAACGATCCCGTGACGCCTGGGAGGAGCGTGGCGCGCACCGGGACGGTCGCCTCCCGCGGGACAGCGGACACCGGGATGCCGGCAACACCTGATGCGGCAGGCCGGTGCCGTTCCTGCGGACGGGCGCATCGCCGGATTGCGCGCCAGAGGGGAGGAGGCACGACGGTGGCGGACGCACATCCTTGCGCGCGGCGACATTGCGCCCGGCAACACCCGGGGGACGGGGCATCACCTGAGTGTGTCACAGCGCCACGGGGAGGCGGGGCGCGCGCCGCGGCGCTTCGGACCACGAGGCGCCGACGCCAACCCCCGACCGGGACCGAAGGGTCCGCCGGGCCACGTGCCGTGCGCACCCTTCTCACCGGGTCGACCCGCCTGTGCCAAGGCGGGTTGATCGTGCCCGCCCACGCCGGGCCGGACGCGCGGGTGCCCGCCCGTCACGCGCCGACAGACTCCTCGTGACCGGTGCCTGGACCCGCGCGCCCCGCGACAATCCAATGCCCCCGGGTCGGCAACCCCAAAGGGAAAGCGGGCGGTTTCCCGGGCCGCGCGTCGAGGGCGGCCGGGAACTGCCGGGGGCATGGCCGAAGATCCCTGCGGCAACACGGTGTTCCGCCGCGTGGCCGCCGGGTTTGTCGCGCCCGGCGGCGCCAGCCCGGCCATCACAAGGTCAAGTGGGGTATGCACTGCGGCAAGTCCCCCGGTCAGGCGCCGACAGCTGAAGGGATGGCGTGCGCGGTGGCGCGCCCGGCCTCCGTCGGTCCGGGGCCGGTCCGGAGATGCACAGGCGGGACGTGCTCGCCGCGGTCGCGGACCGCCCCGCCCGACTGGGCGGCCGGGAAACTGCCCCCGGCGACAACCAACCCCAGAGGACCGCGCGGCGTGGTGCGGCGCGCGGGGATGGGCACTCGCCCCTGGATCCGGGGTGCGGCGGTCCTTCCCCGCTGGCGGCCGGGCATCCCGGCACGCATCCCTGGGCGCGACAACACCTCGCCCGGCAACACCGGGGGGCGGGGCGCCTCCTGGGCATTTCCCCCATCGGGCCGGGCATGCCTGCCGCCCCGCAGACTTGCGTCCCACTGACCTGTTGGGCGGAGTCGGCGGGCGGTGCGCGGGCTTCCCGTCCACCTCGGCGTCACGGGCGGGAAAGAACAGAGAATCGCGCCGAGGCGGCGCGGGCGCCGGCCTCCCGCCCGGCGAGACCGGTCCTGCCGGTCCCCCGGAGTCCCGCCTCCGACACTTGGTGATCCGCGGACAGGATCCCGGTCTGGGCGGATGGTCTTCCGGTCCGCCAAGACGGACCGCGGCACTGGCGGAAGCCACCGACCGTTGCCGGACACTCGCGAGACCGTGTCGCCGAAAAGGCGGACCCGCACGCCCAAGTCTTCCCCTTGGCAACCAGGCGGGTCCGCGCATCGGGACCCATCCCGCCGAGGTGTGCCCCTCCCCATGCCCGGGGAGATCGGGACCACACCGATGCTGCCTTCCCGGATGCCCCTCCCCCGGAGGTCCTCCGTCGGCGTGAGGGTGGTTTGTCCGTGCCCGCCCATCTGCCGCCCGCGGAAGCCAGTCATCGGCTTCCGCGCCGGTCCAAGTCGGGACTGTTAGCGCGCGACACCGGGACGGGCGGCGCCGGTGTTGACGCGAACCCAAGCCTTCTTGCCAGCCCGTCCCAGAGGTGACGGATGGCCCGGCCAGACACCCAATCGGGGCCGCACTGTGTCACAAATCATGCCCCCCTTGACGCCGGACGCCCCAAGGGACGAAGCCTCCAGCCGACAGGCCACCGGCGGGGCAAGTCCGACAGTCCGACACGCTCCCCACCGGAATCGGTGTCTGCCGCGATAGCCGAGATCTGGGGGTTCCACCCACCAAGCGATGTCCCCGGCGGACACCGACCGCCGACCGACCGGCCACCGCCGGGCTGTGTCCCCTACTCTTGAGACGGTGGATAGTCCCTTTTCTCAATGCACCGGAAGAGATGGGACAAGAGGGACAGGATATCCAGGCAATCGTCCTCGGTGAACAGCCCGTGCCCCGACATTTTTGTTTGGCTTCCATGTGATGTGGCGGGGTTCTTGACGCCGCAGATTAGTCCCTGGGAAAGGAAACGGTGTCCCCTTTGGATG
>CAZZIL010000286.1:0-1914 GCA_964654265.1 uncultured Gammaproteobacteria bacterium
GGCGATGATCGTGCTCCATGTCGTGCTGGCCGACCGGCCGGTGCTGAGGCTCCCCGAGGGGAGAAGCCCGGCGCCGCTCGCCGTCGGGTGCGGCGCCGTGTCGGGAACGCTTGGCTGCCTCACCAGCTTCTACGGGTTCCCAACGCTGCAGTTCATCTACGCGCTGCGGCTCGGCAAGGACGAGTTTGTGTTCGCGGTCGGGGCGCTGATGCTCGGCGGCCACTTGGCGCTGTGGGCCGGCGTTCTTCTCGCGACGCGGGAGGTCGCGACCGGGCACCTGCCTCTCGCGCTGGCGTGCGTGCCGCCGGCGATTGCCGGGATGTGGCTGGGCAACCGGATGCGAGGGTGGCTCGGCACCCGGCTGTTCAGGGGGATGGTCCGTGCCGCGCTCCTGTCGGTCGGCGTGATGCTGATCGTCCTGGGATGGGTGTGACGCGCCCCGGCCAGCGCGTTGCCGTGCCATCGCCGCGATGACCAAGCCGCGGCAAGACCGTCCCGCGCAAGGCGCGGGGACGACCCCGGGGACAAAACCGGCGGTCGACCGCACCCGTCGGCGGGTGGTTGGCGCGACCCTGTTGCTCGGTTGCGCGGTCGCGCCGGTTGCGGGGGCGATGCCGGGCATTCCGGGCGCGGACCGGGCCAACCAAGTCGGGTTCAAGGACGGGACAGTGGGCGGCGCGGTCGAGCGACACTTCGGCACGTGGACCTACGCGCACAGGCCGGACAGGATCCGGCTGTCGGTCGAGGCGAACCCTCGCGACGGCGCCATCGTGCCGGTCGTCATCGAGAGCGACCTGGAGGCCGAGGAGATCGCGATCGTGGTCGAGGACGGGCCCGAGCCGCTGGCGGCCGTGTTTGAGCTGCCGCCGGGGACCGAGGCCTACGTTTCCGCGCGGGTCCGCGTTCCCAAGGAGACCAAGGTGGTCGCGCTCGTCAAGAAGCGCAACGGCACGCTCCACGGCGTGAGCCAGAAGGTGCGGGCCCGCGTGCCCGGGTTCCCGGACTGACCGTGGCGGGGACGGTCAAGATCCGGGCACGGCACCGGAAGGGACGGGTCGAGGTCCGCATGCTGTTCCGCCACCCGATGGAGAGCGGGTTGCGCAAGGACGACGACGGACAACCGATCCCGACGGACCACATCCGGACGATCAAGGCGCAGGTGCGCGGGAGGAAGGTGTTCGGGGCGACGCTGGGCGTGGGAGTGTCGGCCGACCCCTACCTCGAGTTCCGGTTCGACGGGGAGGAGGGCGACGTGATCGACCTGCGCTGGGAGGACAACCACGGGCGGAATGCCACCGCCTCGACGACGGTCGGGTGAGCTCCCGCCGGAACGCGGCCAGCCGGCTGTCCGGGCAACTCCCGCACACGGCCCCTCCTTGGTGGGAGGGCAGGGGGTGGCCAACCGCCCGGGTCGTTCCAAGGGGTCGGTGAGAATCGGGATCGCCTCGGGCGATCCCACTCGCGAGTCCCCGTCACTGACTCCCATCCCACGTCGGAACACCCTCCCGCCGGGGGTGTTTCCGTGCCTTGGCGGGGCGACTCGACAGGGGGCATCTCCCCGTGCCCTCCACCACACAGCGACATACGGCGGAGATGGGGGTTTTTGCGCGACGTTCGCGCGCATCGGCATGATGCCCGATCCTCTGTTTGATAGGCTTGTCTAGCGCAAACAAACAGAAAACGATTTTTTGGTGTATACTGTGGGCAACGACATGATACCCATCTCGCACGCTGACCACCAGCGGCGGGAACGGAAGGAGGCAACCGCAATGCGACAGACGAACGAGCCCCGCCCCGAAAGGGAGCTGCCCGGCGCGTGGGGAGAGGTCCACAACCAGCTGCGCAGCGAGCGCGACCGGTTGGACGACACCTATGTGACCGAGGACAACCTCCGGTTCAGGATCGGCCAGAGGC
>CAZZIL010000287.1:0-2792 GCA_964654265.1 uncultured Gammaproteobacteria bacterium
TGAGCGCCACGAACGGAAGCACCGGGAGCAGTCCGTCCGCGAGGTCCAGGGCGCCGCCGTGCCCGAGGAAGAGGCGCCCGCTGTCGGAGACCTGCGCGCCGCGCTTGAGGGTGGACACGTAGAGGTCCCCCACCACGCTGAGCGCGAGCACGGCGCACGATGCCATGAGAAGGAGCGACAGCGCGGGCTGCCCCTTCAGGAGCGCCCACGCCGCGACCGCCGCCGCGCACGCGCAGAAGAAGCTTCCGGCGAGCCCCTCCCACGTCTTCTTCGGGCTGATCCGCGGGGACATCCGCTTGCGCCCGAGACGTCGCCCGACCAGGTAGGCGACCGAGTCGTAGAGCGCAACCAGGACGATCGCCGACACCAGCAGGGCCGGGCTGTGCCGGTGCAGGGCCATCACCGCGACCCAGACGCCGACCAGGACGAGTGCACCCGCGAGCGCGCCCGCCAGGGGCGCGCGCAGGCCCATCCCCAGCAGCGCGAGCGGGGCGAGGACCAGCCAGTGCAGCAGCGCCGCCCGGTAGAGGTTGCGACCGCCGTCCGGGCCGGTGTCGAGCAGCCACACCCCGAGCAGGGCGAGCGCGACCACCACGGCCGCGTAGGGCGCCGGGCGGACGCGCACCAGCCGCGCCCACTCGAAGGCCGCGACCAACAGCAGGGCGAGCGTGACGGCGCCCCAGGCGAGCCGCCCGCCCCAGAAGGCGAGCGCGAACACCCCCGCCAGCAGGACCGCCGCGACGACCCGGCCGGCCAGCTCCCTGGGATCCCGGACGCCAAGGCGCTCAGCCATCCCCGACCGTCCCGAACCGCCGGTCGCGCCCGGCGAACGCCCACAGCGACGCGCGCAGCTCGTCGCGGGAGAAGTCCGGCCACAAGGTCTCGCAGAAGTAGAGCTCGGTGTAGGCGAGCTGCCACAGCATGAAGTTGCTGATGCGGACCTCGCCGCCGGTGCGGATCAGCAGGTCCGGGTCCGGCGCGTACGCCGTGCTCAGGCGCGTCGACAGGCGCTCCGGACCCACCTCCGACAGGTCCGCGCCCGACTCCGCCAGCCGGCGCATCGCGTTGACGATGTCCCAGCGCCCGCCGTAGTTGACGGCGATCCCCAGGTTCAGCTCGCGGTTGGACGCCGTCGCCTCCTCGGTCGAGCGCATCGCCTCCTGAAGGCGCTCCGGGAACACGCCCAGCTCGCCCAGGAAGCGCGCGCGCACCTTGTTGCGCCTCAGGTCGTCGCCGAACTCGCGCAGCGACTCCACGAACAGCTCGATCAGCATGTCGATCTCCCGGGACGGGCGCCGCCAGTTCTCGCTGGAGAAGGCGAACAGCGTCAGGTAGCGGATCCCCAGGTTGCCGCACGTCTCGATGGTCTCGCGCGCGGAGACGATCCCCTTGCGGTGCCCCTCGTGCCGCGGGCGGCGGTTCTTGCTCGCCCAGCGGCCGTTGCCGTCCATGATGATCGCGATGTGCACCGGAAGGCGCTCCGGCCACTCGCCGCCGTCCGGGCCGGGTCCGCTCCCCACTAGACCCGCAACAGGTCCGCCTCCTTCTCCGCGGACATCGTGTCAATCTTGCCGATGAACTCGTCGGTCGCCTTCTGCAGCCCGGTCTCGTGGCGGTGGGCCTCGTCCTCCCCCAGTTCGCCGTCCTTCAGCAGCGCCTTGATCCCGTGGTTGCCGTCACGCCGGATGTTCCGGATCGCCACGCGGGCCGCCTCGACCTCGCGGCGCACCACCTTCGTCAGCTCGCGCCGGCGCTCCTCCGAGAGCGCAGGGACCGTCACCCGGATCTTGCCGCCCTCGGCGGCCACGCCGACACCCAGGTCGGACTCCGCCAGCGCCTTCTCGATCGCCTGCTGGTTCTGCCTGTCCCACGGGGAGACCAGCAGCGTGCGCGGGTCCGCCGACGACACCGTCGCCGTCTGCGACAGCGGCATCTCCGTCCCGTAACACTTGACCTTGACGTGGTCCAGCATCCCGGCGTGGGCCCGGCCGCCGCGGATCTTCCCCAGGTCCGCGCCCAAGACGTCAAGCGTCTTGGCCATCCTGTCCGTGTGTTCCCTCAGGTCAAACAAGGTACTGTCCCGCTGTGTCTGGCGCGCCCGGCAAGATTTGAACTCGCGACCTCTTGGTTCGTAGCCAAGCACTCTATCCAACTGAGCTACGGGCGCGGAATCGGCGGCGATTCTACCAAACCGTCGCGCGTTACGGCGCCGGCGGCGGGAACGCGGCCGGGCGGGTGCCGGTCCGCCACGCCGCGCGGGGCGGCAGGCTAGAATCGGCGCGATGTCGGTCCCCTGTCCCCCTTCGCGAACGGGCGCCGCCCGCCGGGCCGGGCCGCCCTCCCCGGCGCGCTGGGCCGCCCGGCTGGCCGCCATGTTGCTCGCCGGCCTGCTTGCGGCGCCGCACCCCCGCGCCGAGGACGACATCACGCCGCGGCTCAGGCTCCCGGACGGGTTCGAGATCGGACTGTACGCCTCGGGACTCAAGGCGCCTCGCCAGCTCGCCGTCGCCCCCGACGGGACGGTCTATGTCGGGTCGCGCAGCGGGAGGGTCTACGCCCTCCGCGACTCCGACGGTGACGGCCGGGCGGACCGCCAGGGCGTCATCTCCGGCCTCTTCGGCCCGAACGGCGTGGCGGTCGTCGGCGCGGACCTCTACATCGGCGAGGTGGACCGGGTGCGGGTCCTCCACGACGCGGGCCGGGTGTTCTTCGAGGACGCGCCGGCGCGCTACTCGGTCGCGCTCGACGGGCTCCCGTCGTCGACCCACCACGGCTACCGCTACATCCGGGTG
>CAZZIL010000288.1:0-12426 GCA_964654265.1 uncultured Gammaproteobacteria bacterium
CGCCGCCATCCGCAGCAGCTCCCCCTTGTCGTGCCCCGGCCCGGCCAGTGTCGACACCACCTTGGGCCTGCCGGCGGTCAGCGTCCCGGTCTTGTCGACCACCAGCGTGTCCGCGGCGGCAAGGCGCTCCAGCGCCTCGGCGTCGCGCACCAGGACGCCCGCCTGGGCGCCGCGCCCGACGGCGACCATGACCGCCATCGGCGCCGCCAGGCCCAGCGCGCACGGGCAGGCGATGATCAGCACGGAGACCGCGACCACCAGCGCGTGGCTGAACGGCGGCTCCGGCCCGATCGACGCCCACACGACAAAGGCGACGGCCGCCACCGCCAGCACCGCCGGCACGAACGCCGCGGCCACCCGGTCCGCCAGCGCCTGCATCGGCGCCCGGCTGTTGCGCGTGCGCGCCACCATCGCGACTATCCGGGCGAGCGCCGTGTCGGAGCCGACCTGACGCGCCTCCATGAGCAGCTGCCCCGGGCCGTTGACCGTCGAGCCGGTCACCGGGTCGCCCGGCCCCTTCTCCACCGGGACCGGCTCGCCCGAGATCATCGACTCGTCCACGGACGACTCGCCTTGGGTGACAGCCCCGTCGACCGGGATCTTCTCGCCGGGATGCACCAGCAGGACATCCCCCACGGCCACCTCCTCCAGCGGGACGACCCGTTCCGCGCCGTCCGAGACCACGCGCGCCGTCTTGGGGGCCAGCTCCAGCAGCTCGCGGATGGCGTCGCCCGTGCGATCGCGCGCGCGCAGCTCGAGGAACTGCCCAAGCAGCGCCAGCGCGACGATCACCGCGCCCGCCTCGTAGTAGACGCCGACCGACCCGCCGGGTTCCCGGAATCCCTCGGGGAACAGGCCGGGCGCCACCGTCGCGAGCACGCTGAACGCGAACGACGCGCCGACGCCCATCGAGATCAGCGTGTGCATGTTCGGGCTCAGGTTCGTAACCGAGCGCCATCCCCGCACAAAGAACGGCCAGCCGGCCCACAGCACCACCGGCGCGGCAAGCGCGAGCTCGGCCCAGGCGGCGGCGCCGGCGCCCAGCCACTCGCGGAACGGCAGGCCGACGGCCGGCCCCATCGAGACCGCGAGCAGGGGCGCGACCAGCGCGGCGGCGACGGCGAGGCGGCGCGCGGTGTCCAGCAGCTCGGGGCTGGGCCCGCTCCCGGGCACCCCGGTCGGCTCCAGAGCCATCCCGCAGATCGGGCAGTCCCCCGGGCCGTCGCGCACGACCTCGGGGTGCATCGGGCAGGTGTGGACGCCGTCCGCCGGCGGGTCGGTCCGCGCGCCCGGCCCGGCCCGGCCCGCGAGGTGGGTCTCCGGGTCCCGGGCGAACTTGTCCCGGCACCCCTCGGAGCAGAAGTGGTGCGCCACCCCCCGGTGCTCGTGCGACGGGCCGCCCGCGGCCGGGTCGACCGCCATCCCGCACACCGGGTCGCGCGCGCCGGCCGCTCCGGCAACGGGGGCTTCCGTCACCAGGAGAGGGTGTCGCCGACCTTGATGCCGCTCTTCGCGGCGTGGCCGGCGGGCACCTCCAGCACGTAGCGCGACAGCGTCCGCGGCCGGAACGACCGCGGGAACGTCTCCGGGGAGACGTCCTCCTCGATGTGCACCACCATCCGGTTGGAGTTCATCCAGACCATGTCGATCGAGAAGTTCATGTCCTTCATCCAGAAGGAGTGCGGGGCGTCCTCGTCGAACAGGAAGAGCATTCCCCGGCCCTCCTCCAGCGACTCGCGGTTGGACAGGCCGATCCGCCTCTCCATGGGGTCCCGGGCCAGCTCGGCCCGGATCTCGACGTCGCCGGCGACGACCGTCGCCTCCTCCAGCCCCGGGTTGACGGCGCGCGAGATCCCGAAGGCGGTCGCCTTCCAGGAGATGTCGCCCGGGACGAACGCCAGGGAGAACGCCAGCAACAACGCGGGAACGAGCGCCGCCAAGGCGCCGGGACCCCTCCGGCGGGGAGGATGCGTCCCCGCCGGGACCGGGGACGCACCCTCCGCCGGGCGGTGCCGGGCGGGCTCAGGCCTGCGCGCCTTGCGCTTCCGCGACACGGTCCCTCGCCTCGGTCCCTTCCGGCAACCATTCACGCACCGACTCGGCGACCGGGATCCCGGTCGCCGCGCGCTCCGGGCCGGGCAGCGTGTCCAGGCTCGGCCACAGCCCGGTCCCCAGGCAGTCCGCGTAGCCGTTGTCCAGGCCGCACGCGCGCATCGCGCGCGCCGCCGACACGTGGTCGTAGGACAGTCCCCGGATCGACACCCGCACGGCGCCGCCGTCCAGCGCCTCAAGCAGGGCGTGCCAGACGCGCGGCGTGCCGTCGTTCGCCGGCATCCCCGCCGCGCCGCTGTTGAGCCACATCCGCCCCCCGTGGAACCCGACGAACGGCAGCCCGCTGTGCCCGGCGACGATCCCGTCGCAACCGGAGCCGGACAGCCATCCCGCCTTCAGCCCGGGATCCGTCGAGCCGTGCACAAACCCGCTCACCGCCCCCGGCGCGCCGTGCACCGCGAGCAGGCGGCGGGGGCCGACCTCCGCGACGGCGGCGCGCGGCAGCGACCCCATCCAGCGCCGGGTCCCGGCCGACACGCGCGACCGGCAGTGGGCGTACCACTGCCGCGACAGCGTGTCGCACACGGACCCCTCCGCGAAGCCGCACCCGCAGCCGTCGCTGCCGGAGGCGAGCGCCTCCTCGCAGTTCCCCATGACGACCGGGACCCCGCGCCGTCGCACCAGGTCCGCCGTCTCCTCCGGCTCCGCGCAGTACGCGACCACGTCGCCGGTGCACAGCATCTCCCGCGGGGCGAGCCCCAGGCGGTCCGCCTCCGCGAACAGCGCCTCCGTCGCGCGAAGGTTGCCGTGGCACCCGCCGAACACCAGCAGACGGGCGCCGCCCGCGAGCGCGCGCCCCGAACCGTCCGCAGTGATCCCGTCCATCCTTCGCACCGGCAACCCGGGCGCGATTTTACGCCCGCCGGGATTCCCGGCGGCCGGGCGGCGCGCCTACAGCGGGTGGATCACCGCCTTGACCACCCCCTGGATCGACACGTCGGCACGGCCGCCGACCGGGATCGGGCTGTGACGGTCGTTCTCCGGGCGCAGCTCCAGCGCGTCCCCGGTCCGCGCGAGCCGCTTGACCGTGACCTCGCCGCCGACGATCGCGACCACGATGTCGCCGGGCCGCGCCTCCCGCTCCGGGTCGACGACCAGGTGGTCGTTCTCCTGTATGCCCGCGCCGACCATCGAGTCGCCGCGCACCGTGACCACGAAGGTCGAGCGGCCCCGCACCTTGAGCAGCTCGTTCAGCTCCACCTGCGACGGCGCGTCCGCCGACGCCCAGCCGGGCGGCCCGGCCGACACCCGGCAGTCGTAGTGGCGCATCGTGAACGCCGCGTTGCCCACCCAGCGGTCGAAGCTCCCCGCCATGCTCTCCGGCACGCGCCGCGGGACGGTCGGCTCGCCGTGCCGCCCGCTCCCCCTTGGCCGGCCCGCGCCCGACCGTTTTCCGCCCATTGGCATCCGCCTGTCCCCGTGTGCGTTTCCCGCGATTATTCCCCGGTCCGCCCGGTTTTGCGCGGAAAACCGGCGGCGCGCGAAATCCGTTTTTCGCCCTTGGGGTCGGTTATGCTTTCGGCGGTGGCGCGCCGCGTCGAACGGAGGACGGGGAATGGGCGCAAGCCCGGGTGATCTCACTGGCGGCGCGGCGGGCGCGGCTGTGGCCGTGCAGCGCGCGACCGGACAAGCCCGCGAAGCACGTGGCCGACGAAAACACTTCGCGCCAACGTTCCCTTGACATCGGGGGGTGTCATGGTACAATCCGCATGTTACCGGCGGCAGCATGCTGCCGCCCCCAAAGGTCGCCTCGTGCGGCCTTTGCTTTTTCTGCCGCGCCCTGAGGCTGCCCCTTGCCCCGAGGCGGATCGCCCCGCGCAACGCTTACTCCCGAAGACCGAGCAATGCGCGACCGGGAAGCCCCACGCAACTCAGGGGCACCACAATCCGCCCGTCCCCCAACTGGCACACTCCAGCCAAATGTGTTGAACCACGTCACCATTTCCGTCCTTGGGGTCGGTTATGCTTTCGGCGTGGGCGCGCCGCGCCGAACGGAGGACGGGTAATGGGCGCAAGCCCGGGTGAACTCACTGGTGGCGCGCACGCGGCGCGGCGGACGCGGCTTTGGCGCGTGCTGCGGCCGCGCAGCGCGGCGTTCGTGGGCGGGGCCGGCCTGGCGCCGGCGATTCGCGGCTGCCGGGCGGCGGGCTTCCCGGGCGAGATCCGCGCGGTGCACCCGTCGCGCGCGGAGATCGCCGGGGTGCCGTGCGTGCCCGGCCTGGGCGGGCTGGACCTGGTCCCCGACGTCGCCTTCGTGGCGACTCCTGCGGCGGCGGCGGTGGGCGTCGTCGCGGGGCTCTCCCGGCTCGGCGCGGGCGGCGCGATCTGCAACTGCTCGGGGTTCGCGGAGGCCGGGGCGGGCGCCTCCCTGCAACGCGAGCTGGTCGACGCGGCCGGGGACATGCCGGTGGTCGGGCCCAACTGCCCGGGGATCGCGAACTTCCTGGACCGCTCGGTGCTGATGATGGACCACTTCGGGTCGCACTCCGGCGGCGATGGCGGGGTGGCGTTCGTCAGCGGCGGCGGGGCCTACCTGTCCGACGTCGGCTGCGCGGAGCGCTCGGTCCCGGTGGCCTACCTGGTCGGGCTGGGCAACCAGGCGTCGGTCGGCGTCGGGGAGATGCTGTGCGCGCTGCTCGACGACCGCCGGGTGTCGGCGGTGAACCTCTACGTCGAGGACGTCGGCGACGCGGCCGCGCTCGCGGAGGCCGGGCTGCGCGCGCTGCGCCAAGACGTGCCGGTGGTGGCCGTCCGCGGCGGGCGCTCACCCGCCGGGTCGCGCGCCGCGCGGTCGCACACGGCGGCGCTCGCCGGCGACGGCGCCGCCGTGTCCGCGCTGTTCGAGCGGCTCGGCTTCGCCGAGGCGCGCACGCCGTCGGAGGCGATCGAGACGCTCAAGGCGCTGACGCTGACACGGCGGCCAGCCGGGCGCCGGGTCGCGCTCGCGACCAGCTCGGGGTCCTACGCCGTGCTCGGCGGCGACCTCGCCGAGGCGCACGGGCTGTCGCTGCCGGCGCCGTCGGCGGCGGCCGCGGAGGCGGCCGACCGGCTGCTGCCGCCGTTCGTGCGCGCGAAGAACCCGCTCGACATCGCGACCGCGCAGGAGCAGGGCCACGAACGGCAGCTCGGGATCTACCGCGCGTTCCTGTCGGACGACCCCGACGCGGCGGTCCAAGTGATGTGCTTCCCGCCGGAGGGCGGGTGGGACCCCGGCATCTGGGAGGTGACGACCCGCGCGTTCGCGCAGGCGGCGCGCGAGCGGGAGCTGCCGTGCGCGTTTGTGAACACGCTGCCGGAGGCGCTGCCGCGGCCGGCGCGCGAGCGCATGGCGGCCGACGGGATGGCGCCGCTGATGGGCCTCGAGGACGGCATGCGCGCGATCGCCAACGCCGTCGTGCGGCACGAGCGGGCGGCGCGGGCGCGGGCGCGCCCCGATCGCGAGGTGCTGGTCGGGCCCGCCCCGGCGTCGCCGGCGGCGGGCGCGGAGGTCGCGCTCGACGAGTCGGAGGCGAAGGCGCTCCTGCGCGGCGCGGGGGTGCGCGTCCCGGCGTCGGCGGTCCTCGACGGGGACGGCGCCGGGATGCCCGGCGGGCTGCGCTTCCCGGTCGCGCTCAAGGCGCTCGCCGCCGGGCTCGCGCACAAGACGGAGGCCGGAGCGGTCGCGCTCGGCCTGGCGGACCCCGGCGCGGTGCGTGCGGCGATGGCGCGCATCCGCTCGGCGGTCGGCCGGGCGACGCCCGGCCTGCGCGTCCGTCGCTTCCTGGTCGAGGAGATGGTCGATGACGGCGTCGTCGAGCTCCTGGTCGGGATCCGGCGCGTGGACGGGATCGGCCACGCGCTCACGGTCGGGGCGGGCGGCGTGCGCGCCGAGCTGCTGGCGGACACCGCGACGGTGCTGCTCCCGGCCGGGCGCGACGCCGTCGCGGGCGCGATCCGCTCGCTCAGGCTGGCGCCGCTGCTCGACGGCTGGCGCGGGCGCCCGGCGGCGGACCTCCCGGCCGCCGTCGACGCGGTGTGCGCGATGTGCGCGCTCGCGCTCGGCGACGGGGGGCGCGTCACAGAGATCGAGGTCAACCCGCTGGTCGTCCGGGCGGCGGGACAGGGGGCGGTCGCCGTCGACGCGCTCGCCCACGCGATCCCCGGGCATGCCGACAACAGGGAGAACCCATGAACGAAGAGCAACTCGTCACTTGCGAGACGGACAGTGAGCACGTGTGCTGGCTCACGCTGAACCGCCCGGCCAAGCTCAACGCGATGAACCTCGCGCTGATCCGCGCGCTCCAGGAGTCGCTGGAGCGCGCGGACCGCGACGACGACGTGAACGTGATCGTCGTGCGCGGGGCCGGGCGCGCGTTCTGCGCCGGACACGACCTCGACGAGGACGCCGCCGAGGACCGGGCGTCGGTCTACGAGTACCGGGTGCGCTACTTCCGGCAGTTCGACGAGTTCACGGCGCCGTGGCGGCTGACCAAGCCGGTGATCGCGAGCGTGCACGGCCACGCGATCGGGAAGGGGTTCGAGCTCGCGCTGCTGTGCGACGTGACGATCGTCGCCGACGACACCCGGCTCGGCTACCGAGAGGTCCGCTACGGCATCTCCGGGCACTGCATGTTCCTCCCGTGGCTGGTCGGGATGAAGACCGCGAAGGACCTGCTGCTCACCGGGCGCGAGCTCGACGCAGACGAGGCGCAACGACTCGGGCTCGTCACCGAGGTGGTCGCCCCCGAGCGCCTCGCCTCGGCGACGCGCAAGAAGGCGACGCTGATGGCGCGCATCCCGCGGGAGATGCAGCGCATGCACAAGATGTACCTCAACCGGGTCTACGAGATGCAGGGGCTGCGCACCGCGACCGACTACTACCTGGAGCAGGTCGCCATCCTCGGCGCCGCGCCTGCCGAGGAGTACCGGGAGTTCTCGCGGCGCACCGCGGAGCAGGGACTGCGCGCGGCGCTCAACGCCGCCAACGCGCGCTACGAGGGGCTCGAAGAGGACTGAGCGCCGCCCGCGGCCGCCGGGAGGTCCGCCACGCCGAACAGCCGGCCAAGCCCCGGGAACGCGTCGCGCACCTCGGCGCTGCGCAGCATGTGCCAGGCCAGCGCCTGGTTGCTGGAGACCACCGGGCAACCAAGCTCCGCCTCGGCGTCCGCGAGCACGCCGAACGTGCGCACGTTGGTGCACGAGACGAACACCGCGTCGCAGGGCGCGGCGCGCCCGACCCGCAGGGCCGCGGCGCGCACCGACCCGGGCGAGATGCGCGCGACCACCCGGTCGTCACCCTGCCCGAACGAACCGAACGCCGCGATCCCGATCCCGTCCGCCTCCAGCGACGCGCGCATCGCCGCGGACACCTCCGCGACGTACGGCGACACAAACCCCACCCGCCGAGCGCCGAGCGCCGCGCACGCGGCCTTCACGGCGAGCAGCGGGTCGGACACCGCCGCGCGCGCGAGGCTTCCCGGCCCGCCGGCGGGGCGCGCCCCGCGCACGGCGCGCGCGACGTTCGCCGAGCCGATCACGGTCGCGCCCGACGTGCAGGCGTAACCGACGACGTCGAGCGGCGCGCCGGCGGGGAGCGTGCGCACCGTCTCCGGGATGCGCGCCTCCATGTCGGCGAGCGTCCCGGGGGTGACCTGGTCGTCGTTCGGGATGCGCGCGCAATGGAGCGCGATGTCATCGCCGGGGCCGAGCAGCCGGCGGAACTCCTGCTCGATGGTCTCGTCGGTGCGCAGCACGACCAGGCCGAGCCGGGCGCGCGTGCCGGTCCCGCCGTCGGTCTCGTAGTCAAGGCGCACGCTACGTCACCCCGGGGAGCTCCTCGGGCGTGCGACAGGTGAGCAGCTCGGCCTCCCCGTCGCGCACCACGACGTTCTCCTCGTGCACCATCCCGCGGCCGGGCGCGATCTCCAGGCACGGCTCGATCGCGAGCGCCATGCCCGGCTCCAGGCGGGTGCCGTCCCGCGCGGAGATCGACAGCCACTCGGTGAGGCGCATGCCGATCCCGTGGCCCATCCGGCCGACGTTGCCGGCTTCGAACCCGGCGCCGGCGATCGACGCGCGCATCGCGCCGAACACGCCGGCGCAGGTCGCGCCCGGCCGGGCGGCGGCGATCCCGGCCTCGGTCGCCCGCCACAGGGCGGCGTGCGCGCGACGCGCGTCGTCGCCGGGGTCGCCGACCGCGAAGTTGCGGTCGAAGTCGCAGAAGTAGCCGTCGCGCACGGCGCCGACGTCGACCATCAGGACGTCGCCCGGGGCCGGCACGCGCTCCCCCAGAGGGGAGATCACGTCCTCGTACCCGCCGGGCGCCGACGCCCCGGACAGGTACGGCACCTCGTCCGCGCCCAGCTCCGCCAGGCGTTGCGTGATCGCGCCGGCAAGCCGCCCCAGCGGCTGCCCGGAAGAGAAGAGGCCCGGCAGGCCGCCGAACATCTCCGAGGCGATCGCGCAGGAGCGCGCGACCTTGCGGACCTCCGCCTCGGACTTGACCATCTGCAGCGCCCGGACAATGCCGGTGGCATCGACGAGCGCGCGGCCGGGCAGCATCGACCGCAGCCGCCCGTAGTCGGCGAGCGGCATGCGCAGCACGGTCTCCGGCCCCATCGGGACGCCGATGCGCCCGTCGGACGGGCACAGCCCCCGCAAGGTGTCGGCAAGCAGCGACACCCCCTCGTCGTCCGGGGCCGGCGACTCCCAGGTGCGGATGTCGTCGACCCAGGTGCGCCCCATCAGCGGCGCGCCAATCCCGGGGACGACCGCCACGGGCTTGCCGTCCGCGGGGACCGCCAAGAACCACGGGCGCGACGGGCTCGCCCAAAACCTCGTGTGAAACCCGCTGAAGTAGCGCACCTCCGGCTCCGTCGTGAGCAGGAGCGACGCGACGCGCTCCCGCGCCATCAGCCGCTGGGCCCGCGCCACCCGGCCCTCGAACTCCGCGGCCGCGAACCCGCGCGGCGGACCGTCCGACCACCGGCCGCCCGCGGGGGCGGCCGCCGAAGAGGGGAACTCACCGCCCATGGGCGCCTCGCCTGCGGACCGGGAAAACCGGCAAAGCCGCCATTGTACACGCCCGGCCGGGCGCCGCCGGGAACGCCCGGCGCGCCGCGCTCCCCCGGCGGGGAAGGCATATAATTCCGGTGACAGGCGACCGCCGGACGCGAAACGACTCCGCATGCACCCTCCCTCCCGCCTTGGCGCCGGGCACGTCGCCGCCCTTGCGGCGGCCGTGTCGTTGCTTGCCGCGTGCGGCGGCGGCCGCGCGGTCACGGCCGCCGCGGAGCGGCAACCCGCGACCCAGGCGGCCCAGGAAACCCGGACGGCCGGGGCGGCCCCGGGACCGGTCGCGCGGGTCCGCATGCCGGAGCTGGTCGTGTCCGAAACACCGGTCGCGATCGGCCCCGATGCGGCCGGCCAGGGCCATTACGCCCTCCCCGGGATTGGCCGGATCCCGCACGGCGACCTGAAGCTGTCGACCCGCGAGATCCGCGATGCCGTGCTGATCGCGGACCTGGAACCCGACCCGGCCCGGCGGATCCCGCACATCGACCTGATGATGATCACCGCCTGCGGCGCGTACGTGATCGCGTGCGAGGACCCGTTCGACCCGGACAAGGCGCTGTTCCACGGCTACTATCCGTCCTCGGACTCCGCCGTCCAAGGCGGAGGCCAAAAGATCAGGGAGGCGGAGAGGCTCGGCTCGAAGATCGTCTCCCACTCGGTCGGCCCCTTCCTCGCCCTCCTTGACGCCCAGTACACCTTTGACCCCGACACGGGCGACCGCGTGCCCCATCCCTTCGCCTTGGTCCAGCCCACCGGCAACGAGCGCGCGCCCTCCGTGTTCTCCCTGGCAGGTCCGGAGCCGTGGCCGTACATCCCCACCTTCCGCTACGACCCGTTCCAAGACAAGCTGGTGTTCGCCCGGCGCACCACCCGCGCGATCGGGCCCGACACGAGGCTGACGTTCCATGCCGGCGACACGCTGGACCAACATGCCCGGGACTCCTTTTGGGTCCGGCAACACAACATCGCGTTCGAACACATCCGGTGGTCGGTCGCCAACGACCGGGTGATCTACACCGCGGGGTACACGATCGACAGCCAGGGGCGGGAAGTGAGGCACCGAGACTCGAACGACTGCGTCGGGGTCGAGGAGGTCTGTGTCTGGGTGCCCTACCGGATGGAGGTCTGGGAAGCTTGGGTGGACACCGGGCTCACATACCAGGGGACCAGCTTCGGCCCGCCCCGGGTGGCGATGGCGATGGCGAGCATGCTGTCGGTCTACCCGGACCTGTCGCCGGCCAACCTGGTGTTCCTGACGCGCGCGTGCGCGCGCCCGGTCGAGACCCTCTCCGGAAACGGGATCGCCGACTTCTCCTGCATGCTCGACATCGGCGAGAGCGGCGTGGTCTCGGTCAAGGACACCGAGGACCTGGGCCTGCCGGACATCATCCCGCCGTTCAGTCTGCCCGGCTCGCTGATGGTGGCGACCCGGCTCGTCGACCGGCAGGGGCGCGAGAGCCCGTTCCACAGGCGGATCCCCGCCGCGCCACTGGCGCACCGATCCGGGCTCGCGCTTGCCGGCCTCGACACTCCCGGGACCATCAGGGACGGACTCCCGCCCCAGTTCCGGCTCGCGATCCGCGAGGATGTCGACCTCTTCGGGATCCAAGGGTCGGGGCGGCGCCCCGGCCTCGGGGTCGCGTGGCGGCGCGGTCCGCTGTTCGCCGCCGTCGGGCACGCCGTCCGCGACCGCTTCTTCGGGTTCGCAGGCGGCGGGGGCGCCTGGAACTTCCGCGGCACCCGGGAAATCGGCGCCAACCTCGGGCACGACAACCTCTACCTTCGGCTCACCAACCAGCGCACGCGAAGCCGGGCGGAACTGCAGGGAAACAGCGTCGGGATCACCGCCCGCAAGGAGCTCCGACTGCGGGGCGACTGGACCCTCGGTCTGCTCGCCGAGGCCGACCGGTTCATTGGCGGCAAGGCAAGAATCCCCGGGATGGACGGCGCCGCCAGGATCGCCGCGGGAAAGCCCGGCTACCGGGGAGAGGTCCGGCTGACAATACCCTTCTGACGCGTCGCGCCGTGGCGCGACTGCCGGGTCGTCGTCCGTCCGCCCGCGCGCGGGTGTCGGCATATAATCCCGGCGACAGGCGACCGCCGGACACGAGACGACACCGCATGCAACCCCTTCCCCGTTTTGGCGCCGCGGCGCGGCGCGCCGGGGGCGGAGCCGCCATTGCGGCGGTGGCGGTGTTGCTGGCCGCGTGCGGGGGAGGAGGAGGCCGCGCGGTCACGGCCGCCCCGGAACGGCAGCCCGCGGCCCAGGCAGCCCGGACGGCCGAGTCGGCCCCGGGACCGACCGTGCGGGTCCACATGCCTGAGCCGGTCGTGTCCGGGACGCCGGCCGCGATCGGTCCCGACGCGGCCGGCCAAGGCCACTACGCCCTTCCCGGGATCGGCCGGATCCCGCACGGCGACCTGAAGCTGTCGACCGACGAGATCCGCGCCGCCGTGCTGATCGCCGACATTGCGCCCATCCCCGGCGATCCCCACCCGCCGCACATCGAGCTGATGATGGCGACCGCCTGCGGGGCGTACGTGATCGCGTGCGAGGACCCGTCCGACCCGACCAAGGCGCCGTTCAACAGCCACTACCCGACCTCCACCTTTGCCCGCACCGGGGCGATGGAAAAGCGCGCGGAGGCGGAAAGGCTGGGCGCGAAAATCGTCTCGCACTCGATCGGGCCCTTCATCGCCCTCCTCGACGCCTACTCGAACAGCCAGCCTCTGCCGTTTGCCCTGGTCCAGCCCACCGGCAATGAGGGCGTGCCCTCCGTGTTCACCCTGGACGGCTCGGAACCGCATCCGTGTCCCGATCCCTCGGTGCCCTGTGACATTCCGTGGGCTCCCACCTTCCGCCACGACCCGTTCCGGGACATGCTGGTGTTTGCCAGGGACATCACTCGCGAGTACCCCCGGCCGGGCGACACCCCCTTGTCACACACGTTTGCCGCCGGCCAGACGCTGGAGGAGACCGCCGCCACTGTCACCGGCTTCGCCCTCAGTTACGCCCGGCAACACCTCGAAGCGTTCGAAAACATCCGGTGGGCGGTCACCAACGACCAGGTGATCTACACCGCGGGCTACACGATCGATGACGGACAAGAGGTGAGGCATCCCGACTCGAACGGTTGTGCCGGGGTCGAGGAGGCCTGTGTCTGGGTGCCCTATCGGTTGTGGTTTGTGGAAGACGGTCCCCGGACCCACCGTGGCGGGACCAGCTTCGGGCCGCCGCGGGTGGCGATGGCGATGGCAAGC
>CAZZIL010000289.1:0-1919 GCA_964654265.1 uncultured Gammaproteobacteria bacterium
GTCGCGTTCACCAACGGCGTCGGCCCGCGCCTGCACCATGTCGCGTTCTGGGTGCCGACCGCGCTCCACATCATCCACCTGTGCGACGTGATGTCGACCACCGGGCACCTCGCCAACATGGAGCGCGGACCCGGCCGGCACGGCATCTCCAACGCGTTCTTCCTCTACATCCGCGACCCCGACGGGCACCGCATCGAGGTCTACGCCAGCGACTACCTGACGGTCGACCCGGACCTGGAGCCCATCCGCTGGTCGCTCACCGACACACAGCGCCAGACCCTGTGGGGCATGCCCGCGCCGAGGTCGTGGTTCGAGGAGGGGAGCCTTTTCCGGGACACGCCGGTGTCGGAGCCCAGGCTCAAGGCGCAGCCGATCGTCGCGCACTGATGCCGCCGGGCACGCCGGGCGGCGCGCGGAGGTCCCTTGGCGCGGGCGCCCGGCGCATGCGACAACCTTCCACGATACGACTGGCAGGCTGATTGACGAAAGACCCATGGGCGACATCCCCTATCCCGCGTGCGCGGAAGACGCACCGCACCCGTCTGACGCGGGGAGGACGGAGCCTCGGCCGGAGCGCGATGCCGAGGAAGTCCGTCGTTTCCGGGCCAGGCTGCGGTTCGAGGTCGAGCATCTGAGGAGGGAGCTTGAGACGCGGACCAGACCACCGCAGGAGATTGCCCGGGAACACCTGGCTCGGATTCCCCGGCGGACCGAGGCCGAGATGAGGGAGTTGCTGGAGACCGAGCTGTCGCGTTACCCGACGTTCCGGCGTGGATGGGATGGCTACTCTGCCAAACCTGCCTCCCCGGATTCGCTGAGAGATGCTAGGAAGTTCCTGTCGATGCGACCAGCTGACGTCCCATTGCCACACCCCGCGCTGGACACGGAGGGGGAGGTGACATTCGGTTGGTACACGGGAGATCTGTCGGCGGCGGTCATGTTCGAGGGCGTCGGGAAGTTCTATTTTTATGTCCGTCGCTTCGCGGGCGGAAAGGAGACTGCGCGGGAGGTGGGCGAGGATCTCCCGGTCGGTTCCGGGTGGCCAGATGTGCTCGTGGGATCCCTGCGGAGGTTGGAAGGATGACACCGACGCGGGGAGCGGACGGCCTGGCCCGCGAGAACATTGGGCTGACGTATGGAGACAGCGGATGCAAGTGTGCGCGTATCACCCTGAGTCTCTCTCCAACGCGACTGCGGTTGCACCGTTGGCAACCACCCCCGGGGATGGCCGAGACGGTGAAGTCCTCTGCCGCCTCCTCCCGTCGGATCCCTTCGGGGACCGTGTGGGATGTTGCCCTCCACTGCCTGATGCCTCCTGAGGGACGCCGGCGTCCCGGCAAGTTGCGCTGGGGTGCCATTCATCGGCGCCGGCGAATCCCCGGCCGTTGAGGTCAGGTTGCGTGTCGTCGTGGCCTGACTGTGAGACGAACCGACGGCAGGTAGTCCGTGCCGCGAGGCCTTGCGCAACACGGGTGCGGACCGCGGGAAATCGTTCCCGTATTGGGCACTTGTGCGACATCTCCATGCCGGCGTGTGTTGCCACGCGCGCCAAGGGGCTGTCACGCACGGCTGCCATCTGCGGGAGTACCCAGTTGCAACGATCCCGGGAGACCCGTGAAAAATTCCTTGGCCGTCTTGCGGAGCAGCAAAATTCTGCCCGGGGTGAGGCCTTGCAGGACGGCGTCGCGGGCTTCCTCTCTTGCGCGCTCTTGGAACATCTCCTGGGAAGCGAGCGTCTCCGGTGTGACCACCAGAATATCGGCCCCGCGACGGAGAGCATCAAGAAGCATCTCGTTGACGTGCGGGTCCCGAAAACTGAACCCGACGACCACGACCAGGTCCGGACTGACGCTGTGGAAGATGTCCACCTGATGCTCAAAGGTGTAGGGCAACCTCGACGGGGTTTTCGCCTTGTGCCC
>CAZZIL010000290.1:0-4688 GCA_964654265.1 uncultured Gammaproteobacteria bacterium
GCACAAGGCGGCGGCTGGAATGATCCCGGACATCCCCCTCTGCGAGAACGAAGGTGGAGAAAGCCGTGTCGTCAGGCATGGACTGTGGGAGGACGTCGCCCTGGTTCACTAACTACATACTCCCGAGTGACACGGCCGACCAGCCTAGGTAGCCTTGCGGCCGCCCTGTGTGGGGCAGCGAGCGCGGGTTGCTGACGTCACAGGAGGCGGGGGTGATCAAGGTCGTGACCAAGCTCTCGGAAGGCCTCTTCGGAGAAGCAGCACATCGTGGCGATCAGGGCACTGGACCGGTTGCGGGAGGAGAGGCGCGGCACCAAGCCGTCATAGCTCCATTCCCGCGTCTACGGGTGCCGGGCGGTTGCCGTGGGGTCCGGCTGAGCCTGTCGGTCAGGTCGCTTGTCCGGAGAGGATGTGGTGCTTGAGCATCTGCGGGGACGGGTGGCCGGTGATCGAGGCGATGCGCATGATGCCTCCCCTCGGCGAACCGGCTCGCGACCTCGTGGCGGGGGGCGTGGAACCGCAGATCGTTGTTGCCGATGGGTGTGCAAGGGGTTGCCACGCGTGCTGGAAGCTTGTGACCCCGTGCCACGAGTGAGACACGCTGGCGATTCTCCCCGGGCGATCGACCTCAGTGCCGCGATCGCGCGGGACGACAGTGGGGCTTGCCGTCTTGGTCTTGGGGAGGCGCGCTTCGCGGATGTCGAGGTCGACGGTCCCGTTCAAGGCCGAGGAGTTCCCTGAGGCGCATGGTCGTCTCGGTCGCCAGAGTGATCAGCGGCCGCACAGGGGATTGCGGTGCTGTGCGGCGGCCTCAAGCAGGCGTGCCACCTCGCCGGACTCCAGCCTGCGCTCGCGCGCGTTGTCGGAGACCCGGCGTACCGGGCGGGTCGTAGCCTCAGTCGCTGATCGCCGTCTGGTACACTGCCGAGAGCGGTGGAGGTTGTTGCGCACCGTGGCGGCCGACCTGCCCTCTGCCTGGCACTCGTCCCGGAAGGCGAGACTGTCTCCCGCGTGAGGCTGGACCGCGTGGAGCTGACCGGGCGATGAGAGAGCATGCGGAGTGTCCCTCGTGCGGCGCGTTGTGTTGGTGTGCCGGGCGGGCGCCTCGTGGCGATCGAACAGATCGGTCATGGTCACCTCCCTCGACTTGGTGATGTCCCGGACGGTGCCGCGGCGGGCGCCTTGGTATCCGGTCGAGCTCGTCGGCCAGTTCGCCTGGCTGTTGATTGCGGCGATGCGCATGGTGATCTCCCCTTCGGCGAGCCGGCGCTGACGGCATCGTGGCGAGGACCGTGGAACCGCAGGGCGTCAATGGGCGCGAGCCGCTCCCTCCCGCACCGTGGGTCGTTGCCTTCGGGCACCTCTTCACTGTACCCCAAGTGCACCCAAACCCGCCAATGTTCTTGACCAAGATTCTTGAGTAGGGCTGACACCCTGCCCGCCGGCGTTCTTGCGGCACGCGCGAACCCCCGCCAGCAAAGGGCTTGCGGCGGATCGTGGGCTTCTCGGTGGGGGTGGCCAAGGAGGGAGTCGAACCCCCGACACAAGGATTTTCAGGGCTTACTTCCGCAACAAGGATATTCACGCGATATATGCATTCTATTGATTATATTGCGTTTCTCCGGGGGGTGAATCCGGCGCGGCGGCGGTCGCATCTGCGATTCAAGCCAGTGTTGGGCTTGTCACTGTACCCATTTTGTACCCCTTTGCGCCTCCTCCAAGGCTCGGTGCTGCTCGGCAGCGGCGAACGACTTGCCGCCGCGAAGGTAGGTCTGGAAGGGGGTCAGGCCGGCGTTGCTCCGGGCGGTTCCGTCGGCACCGCTGGCCAACAGCAGCGCAACCATCTCGCCGGCTGCCCAGGCCGCCGCGAGGTGCAACGGGGTGTTCCCCTCGCTGTCCCCGGCGTTGATGTCGGCACCGACCTCAAGCAGGGCCATCACGGCTTCGGCACTCCGCTCGTTCACCGCGACGTGCAGCGGGGTCAGTGCCCGGTCGTCCCGGCTGTCGGGAGCGAGTCCGTGCTCGACAAGCACGCGGATCGCGGCCGGCCGGTCGTGTTCGGCGGCCACGTGGAGGGCGATCCACCCGTCTCGGTCCCGCGCACCGGGGTCGGCACCGAGCTCAAGGAGGGCGCGCACGACCTCGGGATCCCCCCGCATGGCAGCCAGGTGGATCGGGGCGTTCCCGTCGGCGTCCCTGGCGTCAAGGGAAGCCCCTTGGTCGACAGCATCCCGGACCTCCTGGGGGGTGCCGTCCGCCACCGTCATGTGGAAGGACACGTGCCTCCTCCGGCGGTGCCCCGGCGCGTTCTTGCCCGGCCCCACACGTTTTTTGCTTGATTTTCTTCGATTAGCATTATAATGCCCGCATGCACACTGACCGAGACCCTGACCCGCACGTCGACAAGCCGCCCGGCCGCCGCTTCCGCGCTGAGCGCAAGAGACTGCGGCTGACGACCGTCGACGTGGCCCACGCCTGCGGCACGACGGAGTCTACCGTGTTCAACTGGGAGGCGGGTCGCGCACGTATCCCCTTGCACACCATGGAGAGACTCTGGGGGCTTGGCTTCAACTCCGAGCGCGTGATCGCGGGTCCCGCGAAGCTGGTCAGCGTGAGGGATGTCTTCGGCATCAACCAGCCCGTGCCCGACCACCTGTTGCGACGGCACTGTCTGGAGCCGGCGACTGCCGTGGTGTTCCACAACCCCCGCCGGGCGGCCGACCTGATGCCGGAGGGGGAGATCGTCCTGCTCGCCGCCTGGGTGGACTTCGAGGAGATTGCCGCCAAGCCCGCCATCGTCCTGTTCCGCGACATCCGGTCTGACAGTCACTTCCTTGTCCGCGTCTCCGCGAAGGGCAAGAGGGCGGTGCTGTTGTCCGTGGGCGAGACTGAGGGTAGAATAGCCACCCGTGACCTCATGGACCGATGCGAACCCACAGGGACGTACTGTCGGCGGCTCGGCAACAAGCCAGCGCAACCGGATGGTGCGGACCACGAGAAGACGCTCCGCGCGGTGCTGAGAGAGGGTCGGTCGGTCTAGCGGAGAGAGGCCGATGGCTGAGACCGGGACTTCCGCCCCCTCGAAGGATGTGCTGACCCAGCCCATCCTCAACACCCCCTACCAGCACCCGGAACACTACTGGCGACTGGACGAGCACACCCAAAGGGCACTTGACGACCCGCTCAGCGGCCGCCGACCGAGCGGGGCCTACCTGCCGGTACCCAAGCACCGCGCCGACGGGACCCTCCTGTTGCTGGAGACGGCAACGCAGGTGCCGCCCCACCCGATGATCAACGAGATCCGGAAGCACGTCAAGGCTTGGCGGGACAGCGGCTGGAAGGAGGCGAACAGAGTCACGCGCGAGCTGCTGGAGTACTGGACGGGAGACGAGGTGTCTCCCCGACCGTTTTTCTGCCAGGTCGAGGCGATCGAGACCATCGTGTGGCTCCACGAGGCGGGTCGACGCTTTGCGAGGACAGAGTGGGGCACGATCACCAAGATGCTGGCGGAGATCAACCAGGAGCGGAACGAGGGGATTGAGCGTGTCGCGATCAAGATGGCGACCGGCACCGGCAAGACCCGGCTGATGCAGATGCTCATCTGTTGGGCGGCGGTGAACGCGGAGAGTGGGGTGGAGTTCCTGGCGATCACTCCGGGCCTCACAGTGCGGGAGCGCCTAGAGGAGCTCAAGCCGGTGTCGAGCGGTGTCTATGATGAGCTGCTCCCGCCGGGTCTTCGCGAGCGGATTCACCGGGCGAAGGTCACGGTCCTGAACTTCCAGTCCTTCCGGAAACGGGACAAGCTCTCGGTCGCCGGCGAGGGCGACCAGCTATCAGGCGCCGGGAAGAAGCTGCTGAAGCGCGGCCGCCGGCAGGACCCTGAGAACTGGAAGGAGACTGACAGGGAGATGCTGAATCGCCTGCTTCGGTCGCCGCGAACGGGCAAGGTGATCGTTCTCAACGACGAGGCTCACCACTGCTATGCCCCGCCGCCATCGCAGGGCCGGGGTGGAGAGGAGAAGGAGTACGAGGAGACTGCGGCGCTGTGGTTCAACGCGCTGCGTTCGTTGCAGAAGACGCGGCGCCTTGGGATGGTCTACGACTTTTCCGCCACCCCGATGTACCTGCGCGTTCCCGTTGGCTTGCCCTCGGAGATCTTCCCTTGGACGGTGACGGACTATCCCCTGATCGAGGCGATTGAGGCGGGTCTGACGAAGATCCCCCGAGTGCCGGTCAGCGACGACTCCGACAAGGGGGAGCCAGTGTACCGAAACGTCTACGGGAACACTAACCCCACGCAGATAGACCTGCGGCGCGTGCCAACGACGGTGACCTCGTTGCTTGAGCAGATGCATGAGCACTATGACACCGTCAACCAAGGATACGTCAAGGCCGGTGAGAAACGAAAACCGGTGATGATCGTTGTGGCCAACTCGATCGAGAACGCGACGGCCCTGTACGGGCACATTGCCGGGTATCATGACGGGGACAAGTGGGTCCGAGGATGCTACGAGCACTTCTCGAACGTCCTACCGGATGGAAGTCGCCCCAAACCAAACCCGCCGACGCTGCTGGTGCATTCGGGGCTCGATGCTCCCGAGGACCTGCCCAAGCAGCTTGAGCAGGTGCTGGTGCGTGAGGCGGAGGTGCACACCCCTGGCATTGACAGCAAGGGAAAACGCCTGGAG
>CAZZIL010000291.1:0-1938 GCA_964654265.1 uncultured Gammaproteobacteria bacterium
GGACAAAAACGGGTGTCTCTGGCTTTCCGCCACCAGGTGGTCCGGCGCGTCCTCGTCGAACGGCAACCCCGACTCCGCACCCGGTATCGCCAGCCCGTCCCGGGCCGCGTCCGGGGACTCCAGCCGCCCGATCCGAAACCGGCGCATGCGTTCCCGGGCGCCGCCGCGCTCCAGGATCGTCCGCATCCCCGGCGCGCCCGCGATCGCGACATGAGCGGCAGCCCGTCGGCGATGCACCTTTGCGCCGCGCGGACGATGCACCCTCCGGCCTCCGGCGACAGGTTGTGCGCCTCGTCGACGAACAGGGCGAACGGGCGCGACGACGCCGTCTCGCGCAGCATCCCCTCGGCCACCGAGGGCTCGCCCTCCGGACCGCTGATCGCGTTCCTGTCAATGGCCCTCTTGGCGATCTTGCGATACGCCTTGTCGTCAAGCGATGCGATCTTGTGCGCCACAGTCCGGACAAGCTCCCCGGCGGGCTGGTCCGCGCCGGGCGGGCACACCCAGGCGGGCGTGACGCCCGGCTTCCGCGACCGCCTCCCGACCTCCGCCATCAGGACGGCCTTGCCGTCGCCGCGGGGCCGTGCGGCACAAACACGTGCCGGGACCTCCGCCCTTCACGCGCTCCAGGCAACGGTGCAACGCGCGCGCCGCCGCCTCGTGCCCGGCCCGGCGCGGCGGGACGGTCCCCGGCCCGGGCTTGAACGGGTTGTCCAGCTCCCGGTCCCGTTCCCTGTCCTGGCCCTTGCCCATGCGCGAATGATACAGAATTGTCCGCGCAGGTTTCGCGGCGACCCGGGCGGGCGGCGCTCAGCCGCCCGGCCGGGCGTCGGGCTGCGTGCCGAGGAACAGGCGTCCGACTTCCGGGTCCTCCAGCAGCCCCTTCCCGGGCCCGGCGCGCACGATGCGCCCGGCGGCGAGCACGTGGCCGATGTCGGCGAACGCCAGCCCCTTCTTCGCGTTCTGCCCCACCAGGATGATCGCGATCTCGCCCTGCTCGCGCAGTTGCGCGAGCAGGTCGAAGACCATCCCGATGAACCTCGGCTCCAGGCCGATCGACGGCTCGTCGATCAGCAGCACCTGTGGGTCGGTCATCATCGCGCGCGCGATCTCGAGCAGGCGGCGCTCGCCGCCGGAGAGCACGATCGCTCGCTGTCCGGCGTGCTCCCTCCGCCGCGGGTGCTCATCCAGCCAGTCGGCCCAGGTCGGCGACGACAACGGCCACCAGCCTCCGGGAGTGCGCGCCATCTCGCGCCAATACCCGGAAGGCCTCGCGTCCGAGACCGCCGCTTACGGAGGTGTCCTACGGCAGCTTGATGAGTGTGACAACAAGCGCGGTGATGGCCAGGCTGTATCCCGCCCCCCACATCACAATGCTGGCCTTCACATCCTTGATCTCGGCACGGAACTCCTGCCGCAGGATCATGATGTCGGCCTTGCCGGCACCTTGTCCGACAGCGTGAAACTGCTCGTTCACGATCGCCTCGGCGTGCGCCTCCTCGATGCCGGTCTCCGTGAGACGGCGAACCCCTGCGCACGTGTCATAGAAGGGTTGCGATCCGGACGCCCCGCCTCCGTTGTGCATCTCGTGCTCGTAGTTTCTTTCCCAATTCATCGCAGTACCCAGACTCGCCGCGCACCGGAAGCATACCCCACCGGTGGCACGGTCTGGCGCGGTTCAGGGAACTTTTGGGGGAGGTGTGCCGGGTGGGAGAAACCGGCGGGTCGTGGCACCCCACTGTGCCTGGGGTTTCCGGATTGCTCGCCGAGTCCGGCCCCCTCAGAAGCTACCGAAGCACAGGGCATCAGGCCATCGGAGAAGCTACCTGACTCGCGGGCCGAAGAAGCGGTTAGCCTCGTTGCCTCGGACAGGCAACCAGGGGGACGACACGATGACGAAACGCTTCGACTTTCACGCGGGTCTTGACCGTCACGTGA
>CAZZIL010000292.1:0-4992 GCA_964654265.1 uncultured Gammaproteobacteria bacterium
GTCGTCGAGGAAGAGGGGCTCGATCACCTTGAGGATGTTCTCCTCTGTGGTGTAGTGCGCGCCGTGCCGCCGGCGCTCGCCGGACTCCATGATCGACTGGAACAGCGACCCGAAGATCGCCGGCGACACCCCCTTCCAGTCGAACTGGCAGGCATCCCACAGCAACGCAAGGGTCCTGTCGTCGAACGCGGGCGCGGCAACCGCCTTCTCGAACAGCCGGCCACCCACATAGGGAAAGTCCCCCAGGCTCGGCCCAGTCCCGATCGGCACTCGATGCCGACGCCCAGTGGGCGGCGTGTTCATCTCCCCGAAAAGGTCCGCAAGCCAGCCGCCGAAGTCCCGGGAAGCACCCCGCTCCTGGTGCCACTGCACGGCGGACGCAAACAGACCCCGCTCGAAGATCCCGGCGCTGTCCGCGAACAGGCAGAACACCAGGCGCACCAGCAACAGGGGCAGATCCTCCCCGAAATGGACCGCGCGGAGCGCATCGTGGAGCCTCCCCATCATCGCCGATGCCCGGATGCTCAGCTCCTCCTGGCGGGCGGGCATGTGATTGCCCAGGTTCAGGAGGAACAGGAACCGCTCGACGTTCTCGTGCAGCTCCGATAGCGGGAAGCGGGCCACGTCCTCGCCGGTGGCGGTGCGCTCCCGCAACAGGAACTCCCCGAAGTTGCACGAGAGCACGTAGGGTGGCAGTTGCGACGTGGGCAACCCCTCCGCGTACTCCATGCCCTGCCGGATCCCGGCGTCGAGGCTCTTCCCCGCCGACTTCATCTCGACCAGCAACAACCCCGGCAACAGGCAGTCGATCTCCCCCCGGTCGCCGTCGGGTCTCCTCGCCGGGACCTCGAAGTGCTCGGCCGGGACCGTCTCCGTGCCGAACACCCGGAAGAAGTCGACCAGGAAGGCCTGGGTCTCGGCGTTCTCCCAACCAGCGTCCGCCCATCTGCCGGAGAAGGCGTGCACCGCCTGGCGCATGCCGTCAATGTCAGCGAGCGACGTGCCCAGTCTCATCAATCCAATGGCCTCCCGGAAGGCGGGCGCTGCCCCGGTTGCCTACGGCACCCCGGGACAGACATCTCCTTCCCACTCCCGCCCCGCGCTGTGTTCAGGGCGTGATTCCCCGGCACCATGGTCGGATGCCTCGCAGTCTCTTTCTCGGGGAGGACGGGAAGTCAACCGAGGTGCCTTTGGCTCCCCGGTCCGTGGTTGTTGCGCCTCAGCGTCTTCTCAAGAAAGCAAAGACGCTCCACCTCCCCCTTGAGGACCTTGCGACTGTACGCTCGGTCCACGGCGCGGTCCAAGGCCCTGTGGGCAACCACCAAGTCCGACGGCATGGTGACCGGATCGTACAGGTCGGCCATCGTCTCGCCCCGATGTGACTTGCGGCACTCAAGCACCTGTTGCGCGGCCGCGACAATCGCCTCCCGAGACCTCGGGGAGACTGTCCTAGGCCACGGGAAGTTGTTGTAGACGATCTCCACCGAATACCGCAGGTCCGATTTCAACCGCCCTCCGACAGATCGAAGCCACGCCATGTGCATGGCCGATGACAGGATCCCGAAGTGGTAGATGTCAGCCCGCGGAATGACCAAGTTCGCATCCGACGCAACCGTGGCGGGAGTCAGGAAGCCGATGGGCAGCCACTGGCGACGTTCCGACGTCACCCTTGGCACAAGCAGGTAACGGGATGACGGATGGCGGTTCGACAGGAACAGGTGGGGAGGGACGATCTCTTCCCCGCCCCTGAGGCGGCTCGAGATCCTCGCGTCTTGAACGCGCTTGACACGCTCCCTGATCCCGACAAGGTGACGCCACTCGGCGGGGTCGGCATCGGCAAGCCAGACACACCAGCGCCGGACGCCGTGCAAGTAGTCCCACGCCGAGACAAACCGGCGCAGGAAGTGCCGGGCCTCGGGGTCTTGCGCCAGCAGCTCCTTCCGCTCCTTCTCGTCCAGCAACAAGTGCCCGTTGTCGACAGGCATGCTGCCGAAGAGCATCGTTGGCACGGACGCGCAGACCGGCTTCGTCCGGTTCACGACTCCGAACTCGTACTCGGTTAGGTAGGAAGAGATCCGCGGGACCGGGTGCGCCTCTGGCTTTCCCTTGGCCGACGGGTACTTCCAAAGCGTCTTGCCGTTCCTCTTGAAGCAGGCGAAGCCGACGATGACGACATGCACCTTCGCCGTGCCGGGAGCCTCGCTGCCCCAGGCGAAGGTCTGGTGCGCGAAGTGGATGTCGACCCCGTGCCGCTCCCGCAACCGCTCCCAGAGAATCGCGGCTTGCTCGCCCTGCGCGACCGAGTTGGTCGAGACGAACGCGCAACGGGTCTTAGTCCCATGCATCAACCCTGCGGCCTTCTCGTACCAGGCGGCAACGTAGTCCAAGTCCCTCGTGCGGGGCATGGACCCGAAGACCGCCACCATGTCGGTCTTCTGGTCGGGGGTCTGGATTCGTGCGCCCACGTAGGGTGGGTTCCCGAGGATGACGAGGTCCCGGCCCTTGGTGACGCCCTTCAGCAAGTTCCGCCAGTCGGCCGCCAGCGCGTTCCCCGTGCGAATGCTCGGCCCCGAGCGGGGAAGCGGGATCCTCGTGTAGTAGTCGCCAAAGACGCGGGACAGCTCCACGTTGGCCACGTGGTCCGCCAGCCAAAGGGACAGGTGCGCGATCTCCGCGGGAAACCGAAGCAGCTCGATCCCGTGGAACGCCGACACGTTGACGCGAGGCCCGGGGTCCAGCGCCTCGATGCCCCCGATGTCAACGTTCATCTGGAACCCCTTGCGGTCCGGGCGATGCAGCTTGTACAGCGCCTCGGTCTCGAGGCGGCGAATCTCGCGGTAGGCGACCACCAGGAAGTTCCCGCAGCCGCACGCCGGGTCGAAGAAGCGCAATCGCTCCAGTCGGGACAGGAAGCTCCGCAACCGCTTCCAGTCGTTCCCGGCGACGTCCAGCTGGGCGCGGAGGTCGTCCAGGAAAAGGGGCTCGATCACCTTGAGGATGTTCTCCTCCGTGGTGTAGTGCGCGCCGTGCCGCCGGCGCTCTCCGGACTCCATGATCGACTGGAACAGCGACCCGAAGATCGCCGGCGACACCCCCTTCCAGTCGAACTGGCAGGCGTCCCACAGCAGCGCAAGCGTCCTGTCGTCGAACGCGGGTGCGGCAATCGCCTTCTCGAACAGCTGACCGTCCACGTAGGGAAAGTCCCCCACGCTCGGCGCGGAGCCGGCCGCCGTCCGATGCTGGCGCCCGTCGTGCGGCGTGTCCAGCTCCCCGAAAAGGCCCGCAAGCCAGTTGCCGAAGTCCTGGGCGGTACCCCGCTCCCGGTGCCGCTGGACGGCGGAGGCGAACAGACCCCGCCTGAAGATCCCGGCGCTGTCCGCGAACAGGCAGAACACCAGGCGCACCAGCAGCAGGGGCAGGTCCTCCCCGTAATTGATCGCGCGGAACGCATCGTGGATCTCCCCCATCATCGCCGACGCCCGGATGCTCAGATCCGCCTGGCGGGCGGGCATGTGGCTGCCCAGGTTCAGGAGAAACAGGAACCGCTCGATGTTCTCGTGCAGTTCCGACAGCGGGAAGCGGGCCACGTCCTCGCCGGCGGCGGTGCGCTCCCGCAGCAGGAACTCCCCGAAGTTGCACGCGAGCACGTAGGGCGGCATCTGCGACGTCGACAGCCCGGTCACGTACTCCATGCCCTGTTGGATCCCGGCATCGAGGCTCTTCCCCGCCGACTTCATCTCGACCAGCAACAGCCCCGGCAACAGGCAGTCGATCGACCCGCGGCCACCGTCAGGCCTTCGCGCCGGGACCTCGAAGTGCTCGGCCGGGACCGTCTCCGTGCCGAACACCTGGAAGAAGTCGACCAGGAAGGTCTGGGCCTCGGCGCTTTCCCGGCTGGCGTGCGCCCACTTCTTCGAGAAGGCCAGCGCCGCCTGGCGCATGCCATCAATGTCAACGAACGACTTGCCCAGATTCATCGGCCCAATGATACCCGCGATGCCGGGGGCTTCCCCTCCCTACTCCCACTCCACCGTGGCCGGCGGCTTCGACGAGATGTCGTAGACCACCCGGTTGACCCCCGGCACCTCGTTGATGATCCGGGAAGCCACCCGCCCAAGGAAGTCGGCCGGCAGCCTCGACCAGTCGGCGGTCATGAAGTCGTCGGTGTCGACCGAGCGCAGCGCGACGACGTTCTCGTAGGTGCGCCGGTCGCCCATCACGCCGACCGTCCGCACCGGCAACAGCACCGCGAACGCCTGCGCCACCCGGTCGTAGAGGCCGTCGCGGCGCAGCTCCTCGACAAAGACCCGGTCCGCCTTGGACAGCGTCTCCGCGCGCTCGGGGGTGACCTCGCCGATCACCCTGACCCCCAGGCCGGGACCCGGGAACGGATGGCGGAACACCAGCTCGCGCGGCAGCCCGAGCTCCAGGCCGACCTGGCGCACCTCGTCCTTGAACAGCTCGCGCAACGGCTCGACAATCCCGAGCGACATGCGCTCCGGCATGCCGCCCACGTTGTGGTGCGACTTGATCGACCGGGCCTTCCCGGTCTTGGCGCCGGCGGACTCGATCACGTCCGGGTAGATGGTCCCCTGCGCCAGCCAGCGCACGCCCTCCTGGCGGGCCGCCTCCTCCTCGAAGATCTCGGCGAACACCCGGCCGATTGTCCGGCGTTTCTCCTCCGGGTCCGTCATCCCCCGGAGCTCCCGGAACATCCGCTCGCGGGCGTCGACCCGGACCCAGCCGATCCCGAAGCGCCCGGAGACGCTCTCCTCGACCTCGCGCGCCTCGCCCAGGCGCAACAGGCCGTGGTCGACAAACACCCCGGTCAACTGGGACCCGATCGACTTACCGAGAAGGGCGGCCGCCACCGTCGAGTCGACCCCGCCCGACATCGCGAGAATCACCCGGTCGGATCCGACCCGGTCGCGCACCCGGTCGACCTCGCGGGCGACAAAGTGCGGCATGTCCCAGTCGGACCCGCACCCGCAG
>CAZZIL010000293.1:0-4178 GCA_964654265.1 uncultured Gammaproteobacteria bacterium
TGGCGGGCATTGTCGTCGGGGCGACGCAGCCGGGTCGCGAGGGCTGGCTGGAGTACGCCGAGGCGGCGGCGGCCAAGGCGGTGGGACTCTCGCCGCCGGGCGGCCCGGGGGACTGGTCGAAGGTCGCGGACCTTCGGCGGATGGTGATGGCGCTGTCGTTGCGGCTTCCCCGTTTCGCGGACGCGAAGGCGAGGGAGCGCCCGGCGCTGGAGCGCGAGCGCGACCGGCTGCCGGACGGGTTGCGCGCCCTGGTGGCGGACGACGAGATCGGCGAGAAGGTGAAGGGGATCCGCGCCGCGATGGAGGGGCTGCTCTAGCCGGGCCCGCGGCCCTTGGTCGCCTCCCGGACCTTCTCCTGGAACCCGGGAATGTCCTCGTCATGGCCGGGCAGGCCGGGGTCCAGCACAATCCCCGGGACGCGGCTGCGCAGCCAGATATGGACCTCGGGTCGCACGGCCGCCGGGTCGTCGAGGCTTGCGAGCGTCACGCCGAAGTCGTGGAGGTCGCCGTGGCGCCCGTGGTAGGTGAGCGGCGTCCCGCAGTCGGCGCAGAAGCTCCTGATCCCGTGCGCGGACGACGCGCGCTCGCGGGGCGATCCCCGGGTGACACGGAACTCGTCCGGCCTGACATCGACCCAGGCCATGGCGACGGAGCCGCCCGACCGTTGGCACAGCCGGCAGTGGCAGTGCAGCGCGCCGCGGAGCCTGCCGCGGATCTCGTAGCGGACCGCGCCGCAGAGGCAGCCGCCGGCCGGGTGTTCGTTCGCCATGTCCGTTGTCCCCCCTGGTCTTGGGCCTGCCGCGGTGGGCGGGCGGTTAATGGTATCATTCGGCGGCACAGGGGAAAAGGTTTTGGGCGTTGACGACACAGGGCGGGGGGACATCGACCCGGGCGAGTCGACCGAGTGGCTGGAGGCCCTTGAGGCGGTGATCGAGCGCGAGGGCCACGCGCGCGCGCACGCCCTTCTGGAGATGTTGCTGGAGCGTGCCCGGATGCGCGGGGCGAACATTCCGTACCGGGCGAACACGCCGTACATCAACACGATCCCGCTGTCGGGCCAGGTGCGCTCGCCCGGCGACCAGAACAAGGAGCGTTGCATCCGCAGCTACGTGCGCTGGAACGCGCTTGCGGCGGTGGTCAAGGCGAACCGCAAGCCCGGGGACCTGGGGGGGCACATCGCCTCCTTCGCCTCGGCGGCGACCCTCTACGACGTCGGCTTCAACCACTTCTTCCGCGCGCGGCTGCCGGGCGTGCGCCCGGAGGACGGCGGCGGCTACGGGGACCTGGTCTACTTCCAGGGGCACTCGTCCCCCGGCGTCTACGCGCGCGCCTTCCTGGAGGGGCGGATCACCGAGGAGCAGATGCTGAACTTCCGTTCCGAGGTGGACGGCAAGGGGCTGTCGTCCTATCCCCACCCTTGGCTGATGCCGGGCTTCTGGCAGTTCCCGACGGTGTCGATGGGGCTGGGTCCGATCCAGGGGATCTACCAGGCGCGCTTCATGCGCTACCTGGAGAACCGCGGGCTGATGGCGCCGACGGACCGGAAGGTCTGGGTGTTCATGGGCGACGGCGAGATGGACGAGCCCGAGTCGCTGGGGGCGATCTCGCTGGCCTCCCGGGAGGCGCTGGACAACCTGGTCTTCGTCGTCAACTGCAACCTTCAGCGCCTTGACGGCCCCGTGCGCGGGAACGGCAAGATCATCCAGGAGCTGGAGTCGGAGTTCCTCGGCGCCGGCTGGAACGTCATCAAGGTGATCTGGGGGTCCTACTGGGACCCCCTGCTGGCGAGCGACTCGGAGGGCCTGCTGCTGCGGCGGATGGAGGAGGCGGTCGACGGCGACTACCAGACCTACAAGGCGAACGGCGGCGACTTCGTCCGGCGCGAGTTCTTCGGGAAGTACCCCGGGCTGGAGCGGATGGTCTCCCACCTGACGGACGAGGACATCTGGCGCCTCAACCGGGGCGGGCACGACCCGCACAAGGTGTATGCGGCCTACCACGCGGCGGTCCACCACAAGGGGCAGCCGACCGTGATCCTGGCGAAGACGATCAAGGGCTACGGCATGGGCGACGCCGGCGAGGCCCGCAACATCAACCACCAGCAGAAGAAGATCAGCGACCAGGCGCTCAGGCGCATCCGCGACCGGTTCGCGATACCGGTCGGCGACGACGAGATCGGGGATGTGCCGTTCTGCCGCCCGCCGGACGACTCGCCCGAGATGGCCTACCTGAAGGGGCGCGTTGAGGCGATGGGCGGGTCGGTGCCGGCGCGCAAGCGGGAGGCGCCCCGGCTGGAGGTGCCGCCCCTGGAGGCGTTCTCCGCGGTCCTCGAGGATTCCGGGGACCGCGAGTTCTCGACGACCATGGCGTTCGTGCGGATTCTCAACACGCTGGTGCGCGACCGGGCGATCGGCCGCCACATCGTCCCGATCGTCGCGGACGAGTCGCGCACGTTCGGCATGGAGGGGATGTTCCGCCAGCTGGGGATCTACTCGCTGATCGGCCAGCGCTACACGCCGGAGGACGCCGACAAGCTGATGTTCTACAAGGAGGCGAGCGACGGGCAGATACTCCAGGAGGGGATCAGCGAGGCCGGCGCGATGAGCTCGTGGATCGCCGCGGCGACCTCCTACAGCAACTACGGCATCCCGATGGTGCCGTTCTTCATCTTCTACTCGATGTTCGGGTTCCAGCGCGTCGGGGACCTGTGCTGGGCGGCCGGCGACATCCGCGCGCGCGGCTTCCTGGTCGGCGGAACCTCCGGGAGGACGACGCTCAACGGCGAGGGACTCCAGCACGAGGACGGCAACAGCCACGTGCACGCCGGGCTCGTGCCGAACTGCGTCTCCTACGACCCGGCGTACGCCTACGAGCTGGCCGTGATCGTCCGCGACGGCCTGCGCCGCATGTTCGCGGAGCAGGAGGACGTCTACTACTACGTCACGACGCTGAACGAGAACTACGCCCACCCGGCGATGCCCGAGGGCAGCGAGGAGGGGATCGTCAGGGGGATGCACCCGGTGGCGTCCGCCCGCCCGGACGGCAAGCCCGCCGCGGAGGTCCGCCTGCTCGGCAGCGGCGCCATCCTGCCCGAGGTGCTGAAGGCCGCCGCGACGCTCGCCGAGGACCACGGGATCGCCAGCCGGACCTGGAGCGTCACCAGCTTCAACGAGCTGGCGCGGGACGGCGCCGACACCGCGCGCTGGAACATGCTCCACCCCGACGGGAAGTCCCGCGCCAGCTACGTCGCGCGCCAGCTCTCCCAAGGCGACGGCCCGGTGGTCGCCGCGACCGACTACGTGCGCAACCACGCCGACCAGATCCGGGAGTTTGTCCCCGGGCGTTACACGGTGCTCGGCACCGACGGGTTCGGGCGCTCGGACACCCGGGAGCGCCTGCGGGACCACTTCGAGGTCGACAGCCGGCACATCGTGGTCGCGGCGCTGTCTGCGCTGTCGCGTGAGGGCGCGGTGCCGCCGAGGACGGTGGCGGAGGTGATCGCGCGGCACGGGATCGACCCGTCGAAGGCGCCCCCGAGGTTGCTCTGAGCGCGATGTCGACCGAGCTGCGGGTCCCCGACATCGGCGACTTCAGTGACGTCCCGGTCATCGAGGTGCTGGTCAAGGTCGGCGACACCGTCGCCGTGGACGACCCGCTGGTGACGCTGGAGTCCGACAAGGCGAGCATGGAGGTCCCGGCCGAGGCCGCGGGGACGGTCACCGGGCTGAAGGTGGGCGTCGGGGACCGCGTCAGCCAAGGGGACGTGATCGCGACGGTCGACGGGAAGGCGGATGCGCCGGCCGACCCGCCGGGGGCGGGGGCGGCGGAAGCCGCGCCAGCCACGCCTCCGGTCGCGCCGCCGCCGCCCCAGGAGTCCGGGCAGGCCGCCGGCCCGGTCGTCGACTTGGTGGTCCCCGACATCGGCGACTTCAGCGACGTCCCGGTGATCGAGGTGATGGTCAAGGTCGGCGCCACCGTCGCCGTGGACGATCCCTTGGTGACGCTGGAGTCCGACAAGTCGACCATGGAGGTGCCGAGCGAGCACGCCGGGGTGGTCGAGGAGGTCGGCGTCAAGGTGGGGGACAAGGTCTCGCGCGGCTCGCGCATCGGCAGGTTGCGCACCGGAGCGGTCAAGGCGGGCGGACCCCCGCCCGCCAGGGAGGCGGCGGGAGCGGCGG
>CAZZIL010000294.1:0-1785 GCA_964654265.1 uncultured Gammaproteobacteria bacterium
CCCGCCGCCAGGTTCCCCATCGGCAACGCAACCCACCCGCTTGAGCAGCTCGCGCACCGCGGCTTCGTGCCCGGCCCGATGCGGGGGAGTGATCCCCCAACCGGGCGTGAACGGGTTTTTCCTCTCTTGGTCCACGGCCGCAATGATAGCCGACTTCTTCCGCCGCCTGCCCTGGCGGGGATGGGCGCCACATCGGTGATGCACAGCATGCTGCCATCGAACTCTGGTGCGCACTCCCTTGGGGGCGTGCTGGCGGATCCGGCGCCGAGGTCGGCGAGGCCGGTGACAACCGGGGCTTTCCCGGCGCACCGGCGGTGTCGCGGCGCCGGACGGCACCGTGCCGACATCGATGGTCACGGCGAGGTCGGCGACCATCCCGGGGCCGCTGTGGAGCGTCGGGCGCACCCCGGTGGGCGCTGGCGGTCACGGCGACGGACGTTGCAACGTTGACGTGGCGCCGACGTTCGACGGTGTGCCGGACGCACGCCGTTTCCGGTGTGGGGCCTGCGTAGCGACATCGGCAGCGAGTCCGTCACGTCAGCGCCCCATCGGCCACGCCTTGGATATGAGCCGCCCGGTGACTGTGACTGGCGAGATGGCGGGCGTCTCGGGCCGCCGTGCACAGGGACGGGGCGACACCCTTCCGGCTTTCGATCCGTCTTACGTGGGCGACTTCCCCGACGGGTCCCGTTCGATCTCAGGTGCGCGACCGGGTGTCCTTGACCGGGTGTGCGCCATGGGTGGCGCGCGGCCGTCGGCGGCGGCCGTCAGACCCGAGGCGCCGAGGCATGCGCCGCGCCTCCCCGTGACACCGGGACGAGGCGCCGTCGCGTTCGGGGATGCGCGCCGGGACGCCCGGTTGCCAGCGGGGAAGTGCCGCCGTGGCCCGGATCCCGGGGTGTGCGCCCACCCCGCGGTGTGGCGCGGCGCGCGCGGATGTCGAACCACGCCGCGATCCTCGGTTGGTCGTCGATGGGCGCGGTTTCCCGGCCGCCCGGTCGGGCAGGGCGGTCCGCGACCGCGGCGAGCACGTCCCGCAACATCTCTCACGGCCTGGCTCTGGGTCAGCGAGGACCGGATGCGCCACCGCGCATGCCATTCCCCAAGCTGTCGGCGCCCGGCCGGGCGACTTGCCACATTGCATGCGGCACTTGGCCCTGTGATGGCCGGACTTGGTTGGGTCGCCGCCTTGCGCGACAAACCCGGCGATCACCCGGCGGAACACCGTGTTGCCAAGGGACCCTCGGCCACGTGTCCCGGGAAGCTCCCGGCCGTCCTCGGCGCCCGGCGCGGTCGCGGCCGGACGATGGTCGGGCCCGGGATGGCGCGTGTGCGCGCGGCCGGGAGATCTTCCGCTCCCCCGCCGGGGCCGCCGACCCGGGGCGTCGGATTGCCGCGGGGCGCGGCGCTCCGGGCGCCGGTCACGAGGAGTCTGTCGGCGCGCGACGCACGGATGCCTGCCCATCGTGCGACGGATTCAGGCCGTGGGGCCGCCCGGGAAATCCGACGGGCCCGCCAGTCACCGTCGGGCATCGTGTCGAGGGGCGCCCACGGGCGATGGCGGGCGTCCGTCATCGTCGCGCCTCCTCCCCGCTGGCGCGCAACCCGGCGGTGTGCCTGTCTGCCGGGACGCTCCCGGCCTGTCGCATCAGGTGTTGCCGGCATCCCGGTGTCCGCTGTCCCGCGGGAGGCGACCGTCCCGGTGCGCGCCACGCTCCTCCCAGGCGTCACGGGATCGTTGTCGGGCGCTGACCGCCAGCGGGACACCCCTTAGCCGCATCCATC
>CAZZIL010000295.1:0-2606 GCA_964654265.1 uncultured Gammaproteobacteria bacterium
GCGCCGCGGCGCACGACAACGGGGACGGACACATGGCACGGGCAGACTTGCTGCTGGACTTGGTCAAGGCCGGGACACGCGGCGACCAGGCACAGTTTCAGCGGACCGTTGAGGCGCTGGTGGTCGACGAGCGCGCCAAGAAGCACGATGTCTTGGCGGACCGGTTGCTCGCCCAGGTTCGCCGGGACGTGAGCGGGCGGTCTCGCGCGCCCAACGGGGGAGGCGTGCGCCTTCCTGTCGCCCCCCACACGATCGAACGGGCGCCGGAAAGGGGTCTCCGTGACTTGGTGCTCCCGCCCGAGGTGGAGGAGGCCGTGTCCGGGTTGGTGGAGGAGCAACATCGGGGGGACCTGTTGCGCTCTTACAACCTCACGCCGCGCAACCGGGTCCTCCTGGCCGGTCCCCCGGGCAACGGGAAGACATCGCTCGCCGAGGCCATCGCCGACGCGTTGCACGTTCCCCTTCTGACAGTCCGCCACGATTCGGTGATCGCGAGCCACCTTGGCGAGACCGCCCAACGCATCGGCCAGGTCTTCGAGCACGCGAGGTCGAGACGCTGCGTCCTGTTCTTCGATGAGTTCGACGCGATCGCGAAGGAGCGGGGAGACCCGCGCGAGACCGGGGAGATCAAGCGCGTGGTCAGCTCCCTGCTGCTGCAGGTCGACGACCTTCCCAGCCACGTCGTCGTTGTCGTCGCAAGCAACCATCCCGAGCTGCTGGACCGGGCCGTGTGGCGGCGGTTCCAGCTACGCCTGGAGCTGCCGATGCCCAGGCAGGCCCAAATCGAGAGGTGGGTCCGCCACTTCGAGAAGGGCGCCGGCCAGACCCTGGGCGTTCCGCCCCGGAGCATTGCCCGGCAGCTGGCGGGCCTGAGCTTCAGCGAGGTGGAGGAGGTCGCCGCCGACATCCTGCGGAAGATCGTCCTTGGCCAGCCCGGCGCCGACCCGGGCGAGGTCGCCGGGCGGTGCCTGCGCCAGTGGGAAAGGCGCTTTCAGGTCTCTCCCCAAGGCCGATAACGACACCGGGCATGGCGATCCGCCCACACCAATTCTCCCGCGGACCTGGGGCGCAAAAGGGCCGGGACCCTCGACTCCCCAAGGGCAGGAGGCAAGCTCCCCCGAGGGGGGAGCGCGCCGTTCGGCAGGACGGCGCCCGGTGTGCGCACCCGCAAGCCGAGCGAATGGACGGGACACCCCGATGAGATCCGACAGCGACCAGCCCGGGACGCCCCCCACAATAGGGGTGTCCGCCGCCTCTAGCCCGAACATCTCCGCTTTCGGGATGGACGACGGCCACTTCCGGGCGGCCCTGTCGGCGATCGCCGTGCGGCTGATTTCCGAGGGGGTCTGCCCGGCGTACGGCGGACGCTTGCGCCAGGACCTCAGCGACTTGCTGTTCGAGCTGGTGATAAGCTACAGGGGCCATCCCGACCACCGGGGGCCGGTCGGCGTGCTTGACTACCTGGCGTGGCCGGAGCACATCCGGATGGCCAACGAGGACCTGGTGGCGATCGCGCGCGAGTACAAGACCGCGGCGCGGATCATCCGGGTGGCGCTGCTGTCCCGCGAGGGGGACAAGATGGGGTGGGAAAGCCGGCTCAGACTGTCGCCACACGAGCCGGACACCGCGGAATGGCACGAGGGGCTGACCAGCATGCGCCGTGCCGTGTGCGAGGACACGTGCGCCCACCTTCTCCTCGGGGGGCGCGTGTCAGGCCACCGGGGACGCATGCCGGGCATCGCGGAAGGCGCGCTGTTTTCGCTGCGGTCCTGCAAGCCCGTGTACCTGCTCGGCGGGTTCGGCGGCTGTGCCCGTGACATTGCGGAGACCTTGGGGCTGGCGACCCCGCGAGGAACACCGGGCGCGATGTGGCCCGGCAGGCGGGAGTTCGAGGAGTTCGGCCCAGACTCCCTTCACAACGGGCTGGACGACGACGACAACCGGACCCTGGCAAGCACGCCGCACGTGGGTCTTGCCTTGACACTGGTCTTGCGCGGACTCCGCCGGCTGCGCTTGGGGCCCTGAGCGGGACAGGCCAGCCTGTCGGCGGGGCAGGAGGCGACCGGTGCACAAGGTCCTCACCAGCCACCGTCACGAGGCGGACCAACGCCACGCAGACGGGCTTGTCAAGCTGGGCGCCAGTGTCTCCCCATTGGCCGGCCCGTCGCGGACGGGGACATCCCCGGCAGCCGGGATGCGGAAAGGATCGGCAAGAAAACCCGGGACGGCCACCTTCAGGACCCCACCCAAGAACCCGCGGGAGCCCCCGGATTTTTGCGGCGTTCCACCGGGAACCGCGACAACTCCCCCAACCCCGGCAGTCGGGGATCCGCGGGCGACCCCGCCCCTCTCCCACGGCGGGCGCCCAGACGCGGCGGGACGTCCCCGTTGCGCGCTCCTCCCCCTCATGGGCGGCGGGTCCTCCGGGCCGCCATTTGCGCCTGACGGGAATATCCGGTATATTGGGGACGGCACCCAGGAAACCGATTGTGGAGCACGAGATCATCAGGGCCAAGTTCAGGATCGTCGGCGCGGTCCAGAACGTCGGCTACCGCCACTGGCTACGGGGGCATTGCACCCGGCACAACATCCGCGGCTGGGCGCGC
>CAZZIL010000296.1:0-1906 GCA_964654265.1 uncultured Gammaproteobacteria bacterium
CCAAGGCTCGGATAGGCCGGCGGGATGCCCTTGCCGGCCGGGCCGTGGCACCCCAGGCAAGCCGGCGCCCCGGTCGCGGCGACCCCGCCGCGGTAGATGTCGCGCCCGGCCTCGGCCAGCACCCGGTCGGCCGCCCCGGCGAGCGCCGGCGCCTGCCGGTGCAGGTAGACCGCAAGGTCCACCAGCTCCTGCTCCGTCAGCCCGGCCACCATCCCCTGCATGACGGCGTTCAGGCGCCCGCCCTCCTGGTAGGCGTGCATCTGCCCGAGCAGGTACTCCGGGTGCTGCCCCGCAAGGCTCGGCTGCGACGGGACCTGGCTCACGCCCGCCGGGCCGTGGCAGGCGACGCACACCTGACCGTACTTCGCCTCGCCCGCCGACGGGTCGCCGGCCGAGTAGAGCACCTCCGTGACATCGTCGGCAAGCGCCGACGACAGCAACGCGCACGCGCACAGCGCCGCCCGCGACACGCGCGCGCAACCTCGCGCCATTCCCGTCAGCCCGGCCATCACGTCAATTGTACCCGACCCGGGGGAATGCCGGAATGACATCCCCCCGCCGGCAATCGCTTAGAATGCCACCCCTACGGCGAGTCTCCCCGCATGCCCATGCGGGAACCGGGTCAGGTCCGGAAGGAAGCAGCCCTAACCGCTGACGGGCAGTGCCGGGGACAAGACTCGCCACCGTTTGCGCGGCTTCCCGGCCGCAGGAGACCGTGCCGAGCGCCGAGCAGCCCAAGCAGCAGGAGAGAGGGGACGCGCCAGGCGCGCACTATCCGCTCGCGCGCAAGTGGCGCCCAAGGGGCTTCGCGGACGTCGTCGGGCAGGGGCCCGTCGTGAAGGCGCTGCGCGGCGCGGTCACGGGCGAGCGAAGCCACCACGCCTATCTCCTGTCCGGTCCCCGGGGAATCGGCAAGACCACGATCGCGCGCATCCTGGCCAAGTCGTTCAACTGCCCGAAACGGAAGGGGGGCGACGCGGAGCCCTGCCAAGAGTGCGGGTCCTGCCAGGAGATCGGCGACTCGAGGCACCCCGACGTGCTCGAGATGGACGCCGCGTCGCACACCCAGGTCGACAACATCCGCGAGATCCTCGAGACCGCCGTGTACAGCCCGAGCTCCGGGAAGCACCGCGTGTTCATCATCGACGAGGCGCACATGCTGTCGCGCAACGCGTTCAACGCGATGCTGAAGACGCTGGAGGAGCCGCCGGGGCACGTGAAGTTCGTGCTCGCGACCACGGAGCGGGAGAAGCTCCCGGTCACGGTGCTGTCGCGCTGCCTGCAGTTCAACCTGAGGCGCATCCGCCCGGAGACCATCCGCGACCGGCTGGCGCACATCCTGCGGGAGGAGAAGGTGGACTGCGACCCCTCGGTGGTCGGGCTGGTCGCCGAGCAGGCCGACGGCAGCCTGAGGGACGCCCTCACCCTTCTCGACCAGGTGCTCGCCCTTGGCGGCGGAGCCGCCACGGCGGAGGCCGTGTCCGAGATGTTCGGCCTCGCGGGCGACGAGGCGGCCGAGCGGGTGTTGCGCGCGATCGCGGACGGCGACCACCCGTCCCTCCACGCCACGGTCGGGAAGCTCGACGCCGAGGGGAGGTCGTTCGACGACCTGCTGTCGCGCCTCGCCTCGCGGTTGCACCGCATCGCCCTCGGGAACACCCTGCCCGAGGACCCCGAGACCGCCGAGGGGACGGACCCCGGGATCGGCACCGCGCAGGCGCACGTCCTCTACGAGATCGCGGTCAACGCGCGGCGCACGATGCCGCACGGGCCGGACCCGCGGACCGCGGCCGAGATGGCGCTGCTGCGCATGGCCTGGTTTGCCGGCGAGCACCCGGTCGCCGGGCGTGGCGCCGCCCCCGCCGGGCGGGAGGCCGCGCCTCCCGGGCCGGCCGCGGACCGGCGC
>CAZZIL010000297.1:0-3100 GCA_964654265.1 uncultured Gammaproteobacteria bacterium
CGGTAGACCTGCGCGCGCGCCAGGTACGCCTTGATGTCGTCGGAGCGCAGCTCGATCACCCGGGTGAACTCCTCGATCCCGCGGGTGTAGTCCGACAGCGCCACGAAGATCGTGCCGCGGTTGAAGTAGGCGTCGACAAACCCCGGGTTCAGCCGGATCGCCGACGTGTAGTCGGCGACCGCGTCCTCCAGCGAGCCGTCGTTGTGGTGCGCCACCGCCCGGTTGTAGATCGCCTCGAAGTTGTCGGGGTTCTCATCGATGATGACGGCGAGCTCCTCGGCCGCGTTGCCGTACTCCTGGCTGCGGATGAACGCCTCGGCGAGCCCCATGCGGAACTCGATGTTCTCGGGCTCCAGCCGCAGCGCCTCCTGCAGGCTGCCGATCGCGTCGTCCGTCTCGCCGATCGCCAGCTGCACCACGCCGCGGTTGTAGAAGAGCACCCCCTCGTCCGGGTTGTTCGCGATCCGCTGGTCCAGCTGCGCGATCGACTCCTTCATCTTCTCGATCTGCGCCAGGTTCTGCGCGGCGACCTCCTCGGGCACCACCGACGTCGACGACGCGATGTCCTGGAGGATGTCCTGGCTCTGCTGGATCAGCAGCTGCTGGCTCTCCACCCGCGCGATCTGCTCGCGTATCTGCCGGAGGTTCTCCCCCTGGTTCAGCAGGTCGTAGATGCTCTCGAGCTTGAAGAGCAGGTCCACGTCGGTCGGCCGGATCTTGTACGCGAGCTCGTACGACTGGATCGCCTCGGTGAAGCGACCCGAGTTGGAGTAGATGTCGCCGAGGACCACCTGGACGTCGAAGTCGGTCGGGTCCAGCTCCTGCGCGCGCAGCGCGAACTGCAGGGCCTCCGCCGTCTGGTCGTTGCGGCTGAACGCCATCGCGCGGCGCTTGAGCAGGTCGATGTTGTCCGGCGCCTTCGGCAACAGCGCCCGGGTCAGGCCCAGCACCTCGTCGTGGCGCTCGTTGAGCATCAGCGCGTCGATGTAGTGGACCGCCGCCTCCGTCTGCCCCTCGACGTCCTCGCCCTCGTAGTGCTCGAAGACCTCGCGCAGCACCTCCTCGGCGGTCGAGTCGCCCTGCGCCAGCAGCAGGCGCCCGTTGAGCAGCCGCACCTGGATGTCGTCCGGGCTCTCGGACATCAGGTCGTCGATCAGCCGCTGGGCAAGCAGCGGCTGCTCCGACAGCAGGTAGTAGTTGGCAAGGAGCGTCCCCACCCGGTTGTTGTTCGGGTGCAGCGTGTGCGCGGTCTGAAGCTCCTGGATCGCCAGCTTGTAGCCCGCGCTCTGGTCGTACATCAGCGCGTTCTGGATGTAGGGCTCGACGCTGTCCGGGTCCTGGATCTTGAAGTCGTTGAAGTCCTTCACCGCCAGCTCGTACTTCCTGAGCTCGCGGTTGGTCAGCCCGCGGTACAGGTAGACGTTGCCGAACAGCGGGTTCGCGCCCGCCACCCGGTCGAACAGCTGCACCGCCTCGGTGTGCTCCCCGGAAAGGTAGTGCGCGTGCGCCATGTTGTACGAGGCGATCAGCTCGTCCGGCGACGACTTCAGCACCTCGGTGAAGTCGAGCTTCGCCTTGTTCAGGTTCTCGGTGAACCACATGCTCGCGAACCCGCGGTTGTTGAGCGCGACCGCGTTGTCCGTGTCGATGACGATGGCGCGCCCGTAGTCCTCGATCGCGACCAGGTGCGCGCCGGGATCCAACAGCACCTCCGCCGTCGCCTTGTTGATCAGCAGGTTCGGGTCCGACGGGTACGTCAGCGCGATCTCCGTGAACAGCCCCTGCGCCGCCTCGAAGTCCCCCTCGTACGCCTTGTGCGCGGCGACGATGTAGGCGGCGATGAAGAGCCGCTCGCCCGTCGCGTGCGCGTCAAGCAACGCCTGGGCGTAGGCCTGCTCGTCCGCGTCGTTGCGCTGCGCATCGAGCAGGAGCACCGCGAGCCTCAGGACGTTGATCGCGACCTCGGGGTCGTACTCCTCGTCCCCCTGGACAATCCCCGACGCGTCCAGGTTGAACTCGCTGCGGAACCCGGCGCGCACGCCGGGGCTCTCGTCCAGCCCGAAGTTGTGGGGGATGGCCGCCGTGACGCCGGGGAAGACCTCGCCCGCGCGCGTCATCAGGTAGATGAGCATCACCCGGATCTGGTCGGTGTACGGCGCGACGCCGGCAAGGTCCAGTTCGTTGATCTCGAGGATGCGGGAGGCCTTGTCGCCCTCCGACTCGGCGCTCTCGACCGAGTACGAGTAGACCGCGCGCAGCAGCTTCGCCGGGATGTGGTCCGGCTCCGCCTCCAGCACCCGGCCCAGGTAGTCGAACACCCGCGGCATGTTCGGGTAGATCGTCATCGCCTGGTAGAAATAGAAGTCGACATCGGTGCGGCCCAGGCCCGCGCCGCCGGCAAGCCGCTGGAGGTCCCGGATCGCGTCGGTGAAGTTGAGCAGCTTGATGTTCGCAAGCGCCGACAGGTAGACGATCTCCATGTCGGCGGGACGGTACGTCCGGTAGTCGGTCGCGACATTGATCGACTCCTGGTACTGCTGGTCCTCGTACAGGCTCAGCGCCTGGTCCTTCAGCCAGCGGGGGTACAGCGCGTTCCAGGCGTACACGCCGCCGATCGCCAGGCCCACAAGCACGACGACGCCGATGAGCAAGTAGCGGAAGCGGACCAGGAAGGTCTTGGCCCCCCCCACCGCGCCGTCGGTGAACTGGCGGACGCGGGTGGACAGGCTCCCCGCCTTCATCTCGCGCATCACCTCGTCCAGGTCGACCGCGCTCGGGGTCACGTGCGACTCGATCTCCTCCTCCTGGACCACCTGCTCGAGTCTCGCCCCAAGGTTCTCGCCCTCCGCCGCGGCGGGCGCCGCCAAGTCGGCCGGGGCGCCGGGAGGACCGCCGGGCTGGGACCGTTTCGCCGGGGGCGCGGCCTCCGCCGGCTTCGCCTCCGAGTCGGCCGGCGGGGCGGGGGGGGCGCCCTTCTTCGGCATCGTGAATTTCGGGGCGCCCCCCTCGGGCGCGGGCTGCGCCGGAGGGGCAGGCTGCGCCGCGGGCGCGGCCTCCGCGGCAACCGCGGCGGAAGCCTCGGCCTTCTTCGGCATCGCAA
>CAZZIL010000298.1:0-2584 GCA_964654265.1 uncultured Gammaproteobacteria bacterium
CCACCCGGCAAAAACGACGGGCAACGTCCCCCGGGGAACGCCAATCCCCGCCGGGCAGTGTAAGATGGTCCGCATGAACACCGAAGAGAACAAATCCCCCGAGGGGGTACTGGGTGCCATCGCACGGCGGATCGCCGTGGTTGGCGTGGTCACACTGGCGTGCCTTGGGGCACCCCCCCCCAGAGGCGCGGGCGGATGCCCACGGGGACCTTGATATCCGCCCCTATGCGGGCGTTGGCGTGGAGTTTCTGTTCCTCGACCTTGACTACACGTTGCCCGCCAACTTCTCCGATGACCCCATCGCGGACAGCTACACTGGCGTCAACCTGCACTTCGGGGCAAGGATGGGCGACTGGGTCGGCGCCGAACTCGGATTTTTCCAGTCAGGGGAAGAGGATCAAAACCTGACGGTGGGCGGAACCCCCGTCAGCACGGAAAGCGACATTCGGGGACTGTACCTGGACCTGCTCGGCTATTTTCCGATCGGCTCCGACGGCCCCGAGCTGGTCGGTTCAATCGGGTTATCCCGTGTCACCTTCGATGGGAAAGTCACCGGACCTGCGACTATCCCAGTCGATAAACAGACGGAGAGCGTGTTGCGGTTCGGACTGGGCATCCAGGCACCACTTCAGCGAGAACCTGTCGGTGAGGGGTCTCTACAGGCGGCACAACGCCGGTGATTTCGACGGCGTCGACCACGCCGACAGTTTTCACCTGGGGCTGAACTACCACTTCGGCAGCATGAACTGACCCTCCCCCTTCGGGGGAGGTTCCCAGGCGGGACTCATCGCCTTCTGGCCAAGCCGCCCGGCATCACTGCGGGCAAGGGCGCGCCCATCCGGACCGCCCTCGCCCGGACGCGTCAGCAACCGGCCCGGACCTGCCTGATCTTCTCGGCCTCGGCGGCGTCCATTCGAAGGCCCCACTGGCGCTTGACAGAGACCCACCGCCGGACGTACTCGCAGTGGTGCGCCGCGTTCGGCGGCATCCACCGCGCCGGGTCCCGGGCGCCCTTGGAACGGTTCGCGCGCGACGACACCGCAACCAGGGTGTCCGGCGACGACAGGTCGTTACCGAACCTCCTCTTCCGGGAGCGCGGCCACTCGGCCCCGCCTGAGCGGTGCGCCTCCGCCAACGGCACCAAGTGGTCGATGTCCAGCTCGCGGGGGTCGGTGAAGGTCCGCCCGGTGTACGGGTCGAGCCACTTCCCGGCAACCACCCGGCACCCGCGCGCATCCAGCGTCACCGGCTCCAGAGACTCGTCGATCAGCACCTCGTGGCGGGTGTTCTGGCAGTCCCGGTCGGCGTCGATCCAGCGTGCGTGCCAGTCGTCTCTGACGTAACGCCCGGGACCGTCGCGGTGGCAGTGGCGCTCGCCCGACACATGGTCCGTGTGGCACCCCTCGGAGTCCACTCCCCCACTGTGGGAGAACGCCGGGCCGGCCAGCCCCGCCGACAGCGCAAGAACACAGCACAAGCGCGTCCCGCGCCGCCCGACCGAGCGTGTCCCGGCAGGAACTCCCGTAACACGGCGGCCGTCAGGCATTTCCCAGAGACGGGGCACGCAAAGCGTGCCGGCGGGAGAGGGCCAGGGGAAAGGCGGCAGGAATTCCCCGGTCGGCCGGCGGGGGCCTTGGCGCCGCATCAGTCTCGGCCACCGGCACCGCCCGGGGACCGCGCTCCCGGACGCCATCGTTCCACCCCTGCCATCGCGATGCCGGGGTCGCGCCCCTCTCCTCCCACACGGCACCAACGAGGTCCTGGCAAGGGTGTCGCGGGTAACAACCGCGGCCGGCCGCCACCGCGGGCGCCGGGATCGGGCCCTGCCAAGCGGGAAGGTTGCGCGACTCCGGTGGCATGGGCGCTCCAGTCGGTTCGGTCTCGCGCGGATTGTACACAACCGCCGCCCGCCGAAGACCGGGGCGAGACTGACGCCCGGCGCCGCCTTCCGTTGCGGGCGCCCGCATGCGCGGGCCGGGGCGAGGCCTCCCCGACGGCGAAACATGCGGCAAGGCCCCGGCCGTCTCCCGCCCCGGCACAAACGCCCCGGAAACCGGGATGCCCGCCGGCAATATAATCGTCACCGGACATGGGACGGGATCGACTTCTGGGGTTCGCGCTCGCGCTGGGCGTTGTCCTGACGCCCGGATGCGCGTCGCTTCTCTGCCGGTCCGGCCCGGTCCAGCAGGAGCTGCGGGCGCTCGAGTCGGAGTTCCACACGTTGCAGGGCAACCTGGCCAGGGGGTATGCGATCCACGTCCGTCACGACTACCGGTCCGAGCCGTACACCGAGACGGAGACACGTTGCTCCGCGCACGACATCTACGGCAAGTGCACGCTGTTCGAGAGCCGCACCGTGACCAAGTACCGGCAGGTGCCGCACCGCATCGAGGAGCCGGTGGCCATCGACATGTCCTCCACCCGGGAGAGGGTGAGCCTGCTCAACGGGAGAATCAACGCCTTGCGCACGCCGGCGGCACAGGAGTACCAGGCGTGCATGGCCCGGAGCGGCTGACAGGCACATCGCGACGTGTCGGCCCACGCACGCCGGCGAGTGCCCGCTCCCCCGCGATTCGTGCCGTCC
>CAZZIL010000299.1:0-5326 GCA_964654265.1 uncultured Gammaproteobacteria bacterium
GGCCTGATCCCCGGGGTGGCCGGGTACGTCGACGAGTTTGTCAACGACCGGGCGATCGGCGAGGAGGGCTACCTGATCGACCGCGGCCTGATCCCCCTGTCCCGCGTGAGGCGGGAGGGCTACGCGAAGGGGATCGCCGGCATCGGCGCGCTGTCGATGTGACCGCGGCCTGAGCGGCCGGCGCAGGTCCGGGGGGCGCACACCATGGGCACGCTGGCGCTCCTGGGGCTCGTGGCGGCGCTCGCCGCGGGCTCGTTCTTCCTGTGCCGCTCCCGCGCGCGCGTGCGCGGGCCGGACGGCTCGCTGCCGCGCCACTACGGGATGCTCGCGGCGCTGTGGGTGCTGCTGCCGTCGCTCGGGTTCCTGCTGGCGTGGCCGGCGGTCGAGGCGCCGTTGGTGACCGCCCGCGTGGTGGACGCGATCCCGGAGTCGGTGCGGGCGGGCCTGTCCCGGGAGGAGATCGGCCTGCTGGTCAACCGGGTGCGGGTCGAGGCCGGGCGGCCGGGCGGGGTCGCCGACCCGGCGCTGGCCCCGGCGGCGGAGGCGATGGCCGACGCGCGCGGGCGGCTCGGCCGGATGCGGGCGCTGCTTGCGCTGCTGGTGGCGCTGCTCGGCGGGCTGGCCGTCGCGCTGCGGGTGGGGCCGGGGCTGCGCGCGCGGGTCCGGGTCGAGCGCACGGTGACCGCGCTGCTGGCGGTGTCGTCCTGGGTGGCGGTGCTGACGACGGTCGGCATCCTCGCCTCGATGGTGTTCGAGGCGTTCCGTTTCTTCCGGCTGGTGTCGCCGCCGGAGTTCCTGTTCGGCGCCGAGTGGAGTCCGCAGACCGCGATCCGCGAGGGGCAGGCGGGCGCCTCCGGGTCGTTCGGCGCGATCCCGATCTTCGCAGGGACGTTTTTGGTCTCCGCGCTGGCGCTGCTGGTCGCGGTCCCGGTCGGGCTGATGTCCGCGATCTACATGGCCGAGTACGCGACGCCCCGGGTGCGCGCGTTCGCCAAGCCCGCCCTGGAGATCCTGGCGGGGATCCCGACGGTGGTCTACGGCTTCTTCGCCGTCGTGACCGTGGCGCCGTTCGTGCGCGGCCTCGCCGGGGACCTCGGCGTGGACATCGCGGCGGAGAGCGCGCTGGTGGCCGGCGCCGTCATGGGGGTCATGATCATCCCGTTCGTCTCCTCGCTGTCCGACGACGTGATCGCGGCGGTCCCGCGCAGCCTTCGCGACGGGTCGCTGGCGCTCGGGTCGACGCGCTCGGAGATGCTGCGCCGGGTGGTGCTGCCCGCCGCGCTGCCGGGGATCGTCGGCGCGGTCCTGCTCGCGGCGTCGCGGGCGATCGGCGAGACGATGATCGTGGTGATGGCCGCCGGGCTGTCGGCGAACCTGACGCTGAACCCGCTGGAGGCGGTGACGACCGCGACGGTGCAGATTGTCACGCTGCTCGTCGGCGACCAGGAGTTCGACAGCGCGAAGACGCTGTCGGCGTTCGCGCTCGGCCTCACGTTGTTCGTCGTCACCTTGGGGCTGAACGTCGTCGCCCTGCGCATCGTGAGGCGGTACCGTGAGCGCTACTGAGGGCGCCTGGGCGCCCACCCGCGCGCGCATCGCGGCGGGGCTCGCCCGGCGCTACCGGGCGGAGCGGGTCTTCCGCGGGCTGGGCCTGTCCGCCGTCGTCTTCGCCGGGGTGTGCGTCATCGTGCTGCTGTCGACCATCCTGTCGCAGGGGCTGGGCGCGCTCAGGCAGTCGCGGATCAGCCTGGAGGTCGCGCTGGACCCGGCGACGCTGGGGATCCCCGCCGACGCGGGCGAGGACGGCCTGCGGCGCGCCGACTACCGGGCGGCGATCGCGGCGGCGATGCGCGGGATCTTCCCGGAGGCGTCGGGGCGCGCACAGCGGCGGGCGATGATGTCGCTGGTCAGCCCACAGGCGGAGACGGAGCTGCGCGACGCGGCGCTGGGGGACCCCTCCCTGCTGGGCCAAACCGTCCGGTTCCGGGTGCTGGCGTCGGCCGACGCGGACATCCAGTACCGCCAGTTCCACGAATCCGGCGGCCGCTTCGGGCGCATCGACGACACGCAGGCGCGGATGCTGGAGCGCCTGGTCGACCGCGGGCTGGTGTCGGCCGAGTTCAACCGGGGGTTCTTCACCAACGGCGACTCGCGCGATCCGGAGGCGGCCGGGGTGCTCGGCGCCCTGATGGGGTCGTTCTACACCATGCTGGTCGTGCTGGCGCTGTCCTTCCCGCTGGGCGTGTGCGCCGCCGTCTACCTGGAGGAGTTCGCCCCGCGCAACCGCTGGACGGACCTGGTCGAGGTGAACATCAACAACCTCGCGGCGGTGCCGTCGATCATCTTCGGGCTGCTCGGCCTGGCGATCTTCCTCAACCTGGCGGGGCTGCCGCGCTCCGCGCCCCTGGTCGGCGGCCTGGTGCTGACGCTGATGACGCTGCCGACCGTGATCATCGCCTCGCGGGCGGCGATCCGGTCGGTGCCGACGACGCTGCGCGAGGCCGCGCTGGCGATGGGCGCCTCCCGGACGCAGATGGTCTTCCACCAGGTGATCCCCGCGGCGCTGCCGGGCATGCTGACCGGGACCATCATCGGGCTCGCCCAGGCGCTGGGCGAGACCGCGCCGCTGCTGATGATCGGGATGGTCGCGTTCATCGTCGATGTCCCGCGGGGGGTGCTAGACTCGGCGACGACGCTGCCGGTGCAGATCTACCTGTGGGCGGACAGCCCGGAGCGCGCCTTCGCCGAGCGCACATCGGCGGCGATCATGGTGCTGCTGGGGTTCCTCCTGGTGATGAACATCTCGGCGGTGCTGTTGCGCAGGCGTTTTGAGAAGAGGTGGTGACGATGGCCGAGGCGACACGGATGGCGGAAGGGATCGAGGCGCTTCGGCTCGGCGCGATGGCGGCCGGGCCGGCCGGGGCGCTGGCGACGGCCACGGAGGCGACGGTCGGCGAGCCGTTCGTCGCGGAGCCGATGCTCAAGGCGCGCAACGTCTCGGTGAGCTACGCCGGCAAGGCGGCGCTGTCGGACGTGAGCATCGACATCGGGCGCAAGGAGGTGCTGGCGATGATCGGCCCGTCGGGGTGCGGGAAGTCGACGTTCCTGCGGTGCCTGAACCGGATGAACGACATGATCGACAGCTGCCGGGTCGGCGGCACGATCATGCTGGAGGACTCCGACATCAACGCGGCGTCGGGCGACGTCGTGCTGCTGCGCGCCCGGGTCGGGATGGTCTTCCAGAAGCCGAACCCGTTCCCCAAGACGGTCTTCGACAACGTGGCGTACGGCCCGCGCCTGCACGGGCTGTGCTCCGGCGAGCGCGAGCTGTCCGATCTGGTCGAGGACTGCCTGGTCCGCGTCGGGCTGTGGGACGAGGTCAAGGACTCGTGGCGCAGGCAGCTGGGGACCGACCTGTCGGGCGGGCAGCAGCAGAGGCTGTGCATCGCGCGCGCGGTCGCGGTCGGCCCGGAGGTGATCCTGATGGACGAGCCGTGCTCGGCGCTGGACCCGATCGCGACCGCCAGGATCGAGGCGCTGATGGAGGACCTGAGGAAGCGCTACACGATCGTGCTGGTCACCCACTCGATGCACCAGGCGGCGCGGGTCTCGTCGCGCACCGCCTACTTCCACCTCGGGCGGCTCGTCGAGGTCGGCGACACCCGGCGGATGTTCTCCAAGCCCCGTCACCCCCTGACGGAGGGCTACCTCACAGGGCGCTTCGGCTGACGCGATGGTCGCGCCCCTTCCGGGCCAGCGCCGCCACACCTCCCGGTCGTTCGACAAGGAGCTGGCCGGGATCCACAAGCGGATCCTGAGGATGGGCGGCCTCGCGGTCGGCCAGGCGATGGCCGTGCGCGCCGCGGTCAACGAGATGGACACCGAGGAGGCGGCCAAGATCGACCTGCGCGACGCGGAGCTGAACCGCCTCGAGCTGAAGATCGACGCGCGCTGCGTCGACATCCTGGCGCGCCGGCACCCGACGGCGGTGGACCTGCGCTTCGTGGTCGCGATGATCCGCTCGGTCGCGCAGTTCGAGCGCATCGGCGACGAGGCCGCGGGCGTCGCCCGCTACATCCCGCTGATCTCGTCGGCCGAGCGGGTGCTCGCGCACATCGACGGGATCAACGACCTGGCCGGCCGGGCGATCCGGCAGACCGAGCGCGCGATCGCCGGGCTGCGCCACATGGACAGCGAGGCCGCCTACGAGATCTTCCGGGCCGAGCGCGAGACGGACCTGGCCTACCGCAAGCACCTGAAGCGCCTGCTGTCCGACTCGCCGGCCGGGCACGACGCCAACGACGACATCTTCGTGTTCAACGCGCTGCGCGCCTTCGAGCGCATCGGCGACCACGCCTCGAACCTGGGCGAGGAAATTGTCTTCATGGTGACGGGGACCGACCTGCGCCACCACCACCAGGCGGGGTAGGCCCCCGGCCGCGGCCGAAACGATCAGCCGGGACGGAAGGGGGAGGAGCCGCCCAGCCCCGAGAGCAGGGTCGCCGGCAGCGCCGACATGAGCTTCTCCTGGGCGGCCCGCTCCGCCCGCTCCAGCGCGTTGTTGGTCGCGCTGGCGATCAGGTCCTCCAGCATCTCGCGGTTGCCGACGGCCTCGTCGGAGATGCGGATGCGCTTGACGCGGCGCGCCCCGGAGACGGTGACGACCACCATGTCGCCGCCGGAGCTCCCGGTCGCCTCGATCGCCTCGATCGAGTCGAGGATGTCGAGCAGCGCCTTCTGGTGCTCGCCGGGGCCCATGCCTTGGATCATCTCCCGGATCTGGCGGGTGTCGATCACGGCCCCTCCCGGCCGCCGTCGTGGGTGGCGATGCTGTGCTCGGCGATCGCGGCCCCGGGGAACTCGTCGAGCACCTGCCGGACCTCAGGGTCGTTGCGGACGGAGTCGATGTCGGCGGCCCGCCTTCTCTCGTCGTCGGCGTCCTGCACCTGCCGCGGAGTGGGCGCGTCTGCGGTCCCCTCGGCGATCTCGACACGGACGGTGCGCCCGCACAGGCGGGTCAGCTCCTGGGCGATCCGCTCCGCCTTCGAGGCGGACACCGACTCGCTCTTCAGGAAGACGCGGTTCCCGTCCGTGCGGTCGAACGAACACGCCTTGGCCGCCGCCCGGGCCATCCCCTCCATCCTGGCGACGAGCGTCGCCCAGTCGGCGGCGCTTCCCGGCAGGTCCGCCGGCCCGTCCTCCGCCGGGGGGGCGGCGGGCGCCGGCGCCGGGCGCCGGTCCGCGGCCGGCCCGGGAGGCGCGGCCTCCCGCCCGGCGGGGGCGGCGCCACGCCCGGCGACCGGGTGCTCGCCGGCAAACCAGGCCA
>CAZZIL010000300.1:0-1519 GCA_964654265.1 uncultured Gammaproteobacteria bacterium
CTCGAGATCCGGCATCAGGCAGACGCTGGCGTCGGCGATGCCGCGGCCGGCGCGGGCCGGGAAGCGACAACGTCCGATGCCGGGGGTGAAGTCGACATCGTGCGACAGACCGACGTGGAGGACATCGGGCATCGCGGCGGCGCCGGACGTGCTGGCTCTCTCTTGGACCATAGGGGGGAATGATAACCGACTTTTCCCGCCACCCGACCCTTGGCGGTCTCACCCGGCGACAAGCGCCCCCCCGCGTCCGCGCCCGCCGGGCGCGGACGCGGGACTTCGCGCCCCTCACGGGATGTGAGCACGGCCCTCTCGGAGGCAGGCCAAAAGACTGACAGACCTCCCAAGTGTCAGTCGATCACCATGTGCTTTGTCAGGAAGGTGCAAAGCGATGGGATTCCCGGCTCCCACTCCGACGCATCGGTCTCCCACACGAGTCCCACATCAGACAGCTCCTTGAGGGCGCCGTCCACGGTCCGACCCCGGGTAAGGGCCGGGCTCAACACCGCCCCCAGCTCCGCCCTGGACAGCACATCGGTGCCGGGGACAGCGAACGCCTTCGAGACTGCCAGCGCCTCGGACCGCATATCCCGGTCAATGATCTCCTGACGGCGCCTCCGATAGAACACGTTCCGTGCCGTTTCTGCCATGCTCACGCCTGCCTGGGCATCCTCCAGCAGAATGCGGTCCGCGTTGGGATCACGCGCAACGGCGGCCTTCCACGACCGCGCGCCCAACAACTGGATGAAGAACGGATAGCCTTGGCTCTCCGCCGCCAAGAACTCCAGCGCATCGTCGGCGAACGGCATCCCCTCCCGCTCCGCCGGCACCGACAGGGCGGCCCGGATGTCGTCCCGTGACTCCAGCCGCCCGATCAGCAACAGGTGTGAGCGCTCCCAGAAGCTGACATGGGCACGGCTGAGACTCGCCTCAATCCCCGGCGTGCCGGCAAGGGCCACCAGCAACGGGAGACCCTCGCTAATGCAGTCCTGGGAAACCTGCAAGAGGACCTTGGCAAAGTCGGGCGGCATCTCATGCGCCTCGTCAACCATCAGCAACAGCGGGTCCTTCAGAAGCAAGCGCAACGCGCGATCAACGGGGCTTGTCGCGGGATCCTCGAACTCCACCCCTGCCCCGCCCCCCCAGGGGAACATGGCCGTCAACCTCCTGATCGCCAGCCGGTGGAACCATCTCCAAGGCGTCAGCATCCCCCCGAGTTTCTTGGGTTTGCCTGTCATCATGCCCGTCTTGAGGCGAATGACGGGCACTTTCAGTTTTTTCGCCCTCTCGCGCATCTCAGCAAGCAACACCGTCTTGCCGGTGCCGCGAGGGCCGTACAGGATAACACCCCCGACGGCCTCTCGATCAGCAATGCAGTCGACCATCTCGAACAAGTCGAATGCCGCCGCCTCATGTCCCGCCCGGTGCGGGGGGGTGATCCCCCAGTTGGGTCTGAACGGGTTGTTTCGCTTCTTGCCCATAGGTCGAATGATAGCCGACTTCTCCCGCCGCCCGCCCCTTG
>CAZZIL010000301.1:0-3077 GCA_964654265.1 uncultured Gammaproteobacteria bacterium
GGGTCACCGTCCGCGGGCCGATTCGGGGACGGACGAGATTGTCGTGGCGGCGTCGGTGCCTGGGGCGTCGGGAGGCATCCCGGACTCGCTCCCGGCGAACATGGGCAGGAGCATGGATGGGAACTCGAGCCCCTTCGACACAGACGATGCGTTGCTCATGTTCTACCCGGTCCGGCTCGGGGCTCGACTCACTCGGTCCGCGTTGGCCGACCTGATGGAGATCGTTGTGGATGGCGTGCCGCCGAGGGCCGCGACCTCACCGGGGACGAGATGCGGGCACTCATCCAGAGAGGGGCGGGGACCTCTCGACCACCCTGTGGGCGGGGGCGCGCCGTTCTTGGGGAGGGGCATGCGCTTGTCGGACGGGTTGCCGCTGGCGCACCAAGGGCCCCGATGGGAACGCCCTTGCGGTTGCCGGTCTCAATTCCCACGCACCCGGGGGCATCAGCCAGGTTGCCGGGAGGTTGGCCGGGACCGTGCGAGCCGTCTGCCAGTCGACGGTGCCGGGGTTTGTGCGCGACGCCGGGCGCGCGTGTCAGCCGCTCCGGGCCATGCAGGCCTGGTACTCCTGCGACGCCGGAGCGCGCAGGGCGTTGATTCTTCTGTTGAGCAGGTTCACCCTCTCCCGGGTGGAAGACACGTCGATGGCCACCGGCTCCTCGATGCGGTACGGCACCTGCCGATACCTGGTCACGGTGCGGCTCTCGAACAGCGTGCACTTGCCGTAGATGTCGTGGGCAGAGCAGTGCGTCTCCGTCTCGGTGTACGGCTCGGACCGATAGTCGTGGCGGACGTGGATCGCGTAACCCCGGGCGAGATTGCCCTGCAACGTGTGGAACTCCGACTCGAGCGCCCGTAGCTCCTGCTGGACCGGGCCGGACCGGCAGAGAAGCGACGCGCACCCGGGCGTCAGGACAACGCCCAGCGCGAGTGCCAACCCCAGAAGCCGATTCCGTCCCATTCCCGCCGACGATTATATTGCCCGGCAGGCATCCGGCTTCCGTGCGCCCGTGTCGGGGGCGGAAAGCGACCGGGGTCTTGCCATGCGTTTCTCCCGGGGGGAGGGGACACCCCGACCCGCGCATGCGGGCGTTCGCGACGAGGGGCGGCGCCTGGCATCAATCCTGCCCAGGTCGCCGTCGGACGGCGGCTGTGTGCAATCCGCGCGAGACCCGACCCGACTGGAGTGCCCATGCCCGAAGCCGTGCGGTCGTCCTACCTGCGGGACGTGTCCCCGGCGCCCGGGGGGACAGCCGGTCGCGGCTGCCCCCGCGACACCCTGCCAAGACCCTGTCGGCTCCATGCGGGTAGGTAGGCGCGATCCCGGCATCGTGATGGCAGGGGCGGCCCGATGGCGTCCGGGGCACGGTCCCCGGGACGGCTGTCGGTGGCCGAGACTGACGCGGGCGCCAAGGCCGCCATCGGGCCGCCCCGGGAATTCCGATCGCCTTTCCCTTGGCCCTATCCCGCCGGCACGTTTGCGCGCCTGTCAGGGAAGGCGCCTGACGGACGCGCCGTGACGGGAGTCCCTGCCAAGCCGCACTCGGCTGGTCGGCGCGTGGCGCTTTTGTGTTGCGCCCTTGCGCTGTCGGTGGGGTTTGCCGGTCCGGCGTTCTCCCACAGCGGAGGGGTCGACGCCGAGGGGTGCCACACGGACCATGTGTCGGGTGAGCGTCACTGCCATCGCGACGGCCCTGGGCGTTACATCAGGGACGACTGGCACGCACGCTGGATCGATGCCGACCGAGACTGCCAGAACACCCGCCACGAGGTGCTGATCGACGAGTCGCTGGAGCCGGTGACGCTGGATGTGCGCGGGTGCCGGGTGGTCGCCGGGAAGTGGCTCGACCCGTACACCGGGCGGATCTTCACCGACCCCCGCGACTTGGACATCGACCACTTGGTGCCGTTGGCGGAGGCGCACCGCTCAGGCGGGTCCGAGTGGCCGCGCTCCCGGAAGAGGAGGTTCGGGAACGACCTGTCGTCGCCGGACACCCTGGTCGCGGTGTCGTCGCGCGCGAACCGTTCCAAGGGGGCCAGGGACCCGGCGCGATGGATGCCGCCGAACGCGGCGCACCACTGTGAGTACGTCCGGCGGTGGGTCTCCGTCAAGCGCCAGTGGGGCCTTCGGATGGATGCCGCCGAGGCAGAGAAGATCAGGCAGGTGCGGGCCGGCTGCTGACGCGGCCGGGCGAGGGTGTGGCCCGGATGGGCACCGGGGGGTTGCACGACCCGGCAACGGCTGGCTGTGGTGGCACGGTCCGCGTGCCTGTGCCCACATCACCCGCGATGATGCCGGGCGGCTTGGTCAGAAGGCGGTGAACAACCCCGCCTGGGAGCCTCCCCCGAGGGGAAGGTCAGTTCATGCTGCCGAAGTGGTAGTTCACCCCCAAGTGGAAGCTGTCGGCGTGGTCGACACCCTCGAAGTTGTCGGTGTCGTGACGTCGATAGAGCGCCTTCACCGCCAAGTTCTCGTTGATGTGGTGCTGGATGCCCAACCCGAACCGCACCACGGTCTCCGTCTGTTTGCCTTCCACGCTCTCGCCTAGCGCCGAGGCAAACCCGTCGGCGGTGACACGGGAGATCCCGATTGAGCCGATGAGGTCCGGGCCGTCGGGACTGACCGGAAGATAGCCAAGCAGGTCTAGGTACAGCCCACGGATGTCAGTCTCCGTGCGGACAGCGACACCTGACACGGTTAGGTCTTGGTCCTCTTCCGCTGTCTGAAACACCCCGATCTCGGCGCCGAACCAGTCTCCCAGCCTTGCCCCGAAGTGCAGGTCCACGGCAAGGTACTTGTCCGCGTAGGGGTCCCCGGAGAAGGTGGCGGGCAACGTGTAGTCAAAGTCGAGGGTCAGGTACTCCAAGCCAACGCCCACATAGGGGCGGACATCAAGGTCCCCGTGGGCATCCGCCCGCGCCTCTGGGGGGGGGGCAAGGTACGCCAGTGTGACCACGCCAACCACGGCGACCCGCCGTGCGATGGCACCCAATACCCCCTCGGGGGATTTGTTCTCTTCGGTGTTCATGCGGACCATCTTACACTGCCCGGCGGGGATTGGCGTCCCCCGGGGGAC
>CAZZIL010000302.1:0-11868 GCA_964654265.1 uncultured Gammaproteobacteria bacterium
GCCGCGATGCCGGCCACGGTCGCGCCCAGCTCGCGCACCAGCCCGACGGCCGCCAAGAGCGTGCCCCCCGTGGCGATCAGGTCGTCGACCAGCAGGACCCGGTCGCCCCGGCGGAGGTCCTCCCGGTGCATCTCCAGTGTCGCGTTGCCGTACTCCAGGCTGTAGTCCCGGGACACGGTCTCGCGCGGCAGGCGGCCGCTCTTGCGGACAAGCGCCAGCCGCGTCCCGGTCCGGAGCGCCAACGGGGCGCCCAAGAGGAAACCCCTGCTCTCCACGGCGCAGACCACGTCGAAGGCGCCCGAGAAACGCGCCTCGAATTCCCGGACCACGTGCTCGAACGCCGCGGGCTCAAGGAGGAGGGGCGTGATGTCACGGAACATGATCCCCGGCTTGGGGAAGTCGGGCACCGCGCCGATGTGATCCCTGATGTCCACGTCAGGCCGGCCGGGGCGGCCCGGCATCATGGCCGGCGCCCTGCCGGGTCGTGTCCCGGCATGCGGCGGTCCTGGGCGGAAAGGTCTCCGGCATCAGGGCGATTCTATTGCAACGGGGAAAGCCGCCCGGTTGCGTACAATCCTTGGCGCCCATGGGAACGGGGGGAATGACAGGCCTGCGCCTGACGCAATGGCGGGACGGCGCGACGCGTTGGGTCGCGCTCTCGGGCGGCGGCACGGCGGCGAGGCGCCTGGACGGCGTGTCATCGGTCCTCGATCTGGCGCACCGGGCGATCGCGCAGGGCAAGGGGATCGCCGAGCTCGCCCTGGCCGCCGCCGCCGAGGAGGTCGACATCCGCGCCCTGCTGGACGAGGGGAAGGCGCTGGCGCCGATCGACCACCCGGACCCGCGCCACCTGCTTGTCTCCGGGACCGGCCTGACGCACCTGGGCAGCGCCTCGGCGCGCGACAGCATGCACGGGGTCGCCGAGGACAAGATGACCGATTCCATGCGCATGTTCCGCATGGGGGTCGAGGGCGGCAAGCCCGGGGACGGGGCTGTCGGCACGCAGCCGGAGTGGTTCTACAAGGGCGACGGCGACGCGATCGTGGCGCCGGGCCAGCCCCTCGTGTGGCCGAGCCACGCGGAGGACGGCGGCGAGGAGCCCGAGATCGCCGGGGTCTACCTCATCGCGGACGACCGCGTGCCGAGGCGGATCGGTTTCGTCCTCGCGAACGAGTACTCCGACCACGTCATGGAGAAGAGGAACTACCTGTACCTGGCGCACTCCAAGCTTCGCGCCTGCTCGATCGGCCCCGAGCTCCTCCTGGGCGACCTGCCCGGGGACGTGAGGGGGACCAGCCGCATTTGCCGCGCCGGGCAGGCCGTCTGGGAGAGGGAGTTCTTGAGCGGCGACGAGAACATGTGCCACAGCATCGCCAACCTGGAGCACCACCACTTCAAGTACGGGCTGTTCCGTCGCCCAGGCGACGTGCACGTCCACTTTTTCGGCACCGCCACCCTGAGCTTCGCGGACGGCTTCCGGGCGGAGGACGGCGACGTCTTCGAGATCGAGTCCCCGCTGTTCGGGCTGCCGTTGCGCAACCCGTTGCGCATCGACCGGGAAAGGGAGAGACCCGTGAGGGTGGCGCCGCTCTGACCCGGCCGCGGTCCCCGGCCCGCTCGCCCGGCGGGCGCCGCCTCAGCCGACGACCTCGAAGTCCGCCGCGTGCCTGTCGCTGACGGAGATGCCGAGACCGGGCACGTCGTCCTCCAGCCGGATGAAGCCGTCGCTTGGCACAGGCTCCCCGTCGAACAGGTAGTGGAAGAGCTCGTTGCCGACCTCCACCCCGTGCACCGGGAAATACTCGGCCATCGGGCAGTTCAGGTCCGACATGACCAGGTGGTAGTTGTGCATCTGCCCGGCGTGCGGGACCACCGGGATGCCGTGCGCCTCCGCGAGCGCGTTGACCTTGCGGGCGGCGGTGATTCCGCCGACGCGGTTGGTGTCGTACTGGATGACGTCGACCGCCCCGGCCTCGATCATCTGGCGGAAGCCGTGCAGCGTGAACTCGTGCTCCCCGCCCGCGATCGGGATCGGGCTCGCGGCGCGCAGCTCGGCGTAGCCGCCGATGTCGTCGGGGATGACCGGCTCCTCCAGCCAGCGCGGGTTCAGGGGGGCGAGCAACGGGAGCATCCGCTTGGCGTAGTCGAGCGTCCATCCCATGTACGCCTCGCACATCAGGTCGACATCGTCGCCGACGGCCTCGCGGACCGCCCGGACGAGTTCGACGTTGCGGCGCATCCCCTCGGGCCCGTCGGCCGGACCCCAGCCGAAGCGCATCTTCATCGCCCGGAACCCCTGTCCCAGGTAGCGCCTGGCCTCCGCCGCGAGTTCCTCCAGCGGCTGGCTGTACAGCTTGCTCGCGTACACCGGGATCCGGTCCTTGAGCCTGCCGCCGAGCAGCTTGAACACCGGCCGGCGGACCGACTTGCCGAGGAGGTCCCAGACCGCCAGGTCGACCGCGCTGATCGCGGCCATGGCGACCCCCTTGCGCCCCCAGGCCATGGTGCCGCGGTACATGCGCTGCCATATCTGCTCGTAGTCCCACGGGTCGGCGCCGACCACCAGCGGCGCAAGGTGGTTGTCGACCACGGCCTTGGCGACCGCCGGGGCCAGCGCCGCGTTGCCGATGCCGACCAGCCCGTCGTCGGTGCGCGCCTCGACGACCAGCCACTCGTGGAAACGGAAGGGGGACATCGTGTCCGGCCCGGCCGTCACCCTCGCAAGTAGGTCCATGGGGTTCGTGCAGAAGTGGCTCTGCGGCGGGACAACCGCGCCCTTCCAGCGGAACCGCCTCGCGCTGACCTCCGTGATTCTCACCTCACGCCTCCGGGGAGGCTTCCCCGGCGGCTACCCGGCGCCCCGCCGCCATCCGCGTGGCGACGGCAAGCGCGGCCTGGGTCGCCGTCACGAACGCCCGGTTGCGCCCGGCGATGTCGAAGGCGGTGCCGTGCGCCGGGGTGGTGACCGGGACCGGCAACCCTCCCAGGACCGAGACGCCCCGCTCGAAGCCGGTGAGCTTCAGCGCGATCTGCCCTTGGTCGTGGTACATCGTCACGATCGCGTCCGCCTCGCCGCCGATCGCCCGGCGGAACATCGTGTCCGCGGGCCACGGACCCAGGGCCGCCATGCCTTCCGCGCACAGCTCCGCCACCGCCGGGGCGATGGTGTCGATCTCCTCGCGGCCGAAGTTCCCGCCGTCCCCGGCGTGGGGGTTGAGCGCCGCGACAACCACCCTCGGCCTCGGGGTCCCCGCCGCGCGCAACGCCGCCTCGATCAGCCGCGCCGACAGCTTGATCCGCTCCCTCGTGATCGCGCCGGCCACCTCGCCCAGCGGGATGTGGCTGGTCACCCGGCTGGTCCAGATCCCCGCGTCCATGATGTTGATCTCGCTGACATGCCCGTCGTGGCCCAACACTCTCGCCAAGTGGGTGAGCTCGTCGTTCTCCGCCATCCCGCCCGCCTTCATCGCCTCCTTGTTGAGCGGGGCGAAGCACACGGCATCGACGACCCCGCGTTGCGCGAGCAGCGCCGCCTCGTCCAGCTCCGCCAAGGACGCCCGCCCGCAGGCCGCGTCCGGAACGCCGAGCTCGATCCCGGCCCGGCCCACGCCGTCGCGCCTGAGGAACGCCACCTTCCCGGACGGCCAGGGTTCCGCAAGCCCCTCCTCGGACACCGGAACGCGGTCGATCCCGGCGCCGGCGATCTCCTCCCCGTGGCGGACGACCTCCCCGTCGCCGATGAGCAGCACGTCGATGTCCGCGGGCGGCGACGACAGAACCTTCGCGGTCAGCTCGGGGCCGATCCCGTTGGCGTCCCCCGGCACAAACGCTATCCGCGGCCTGCTCATCGGAAGAAGTGCTCAACAAGAAAGAGGGAAACCCCAGGCACGTAGGTTACCAGAAGCAGGATCGCGAGCAGCACGCCGACGAACGGCAGGTTGGCCCGTGTGGCGCGGGCCATGTCGACCTTGGCGATCGAGCACGAGGGCGCGAGCACGCTCGCGACCGGGGGCGTCTGCTGCCCGATCGCCAGGTTGAGCGTCACGATCAGCCCGAAGTGCACCGGGTCGATCCCGACGAGCGCGGCGAGCGGCAGCACGATCGGCACCACCAGCACGATCGCCGCCGCGCCGTGCAGGAAGACGCCGAGCACGAGCAGCAGGACGTTGAGCAGGCCGAGCACCAGGTGCTTGTTGCGCACGGCCTCGGCCACCCAACCCGCGAACTCCTGCGGCACCTGGCTCTGGGTCAGGAACAGCCCAAGCACGGCGGACGCCGACACCAGCAGCATGACCGCGCCAGTCTGCAGGATGCCCTCGATCATCGCCTGGTGGAACTGCCTCAGGTTGAGGTCGCGGTGGATGCCGAAGCCGATGACGGCCGCGGCGAGCACGGCCAGCCCCGCGCCCTCGGTGGCGGTGACCAGCCCGCCGAAGATGCCGCCCAGGATGATCACCGGGAGCATCAGCGCGTACTTCGCCCGCCAGAACGCCCGGCCGAGCCGCCCCAGGTCGAACGCCTCCTCGCGCGGAAAGCCGAGGCGCACGGCCAGCCACCAGCACAGGCAAAGCATCGCGAGTCCGCCGAGGACGCCGGGGACGACCCCGGCGACGAACAGCTGGACCACGGACACGTCGGCGAAGGCCGCGTACAGGATCATCGGGATCGACGGCGGGATGATGATTGCGAGCGATGCCGACGACGAGGTGACCGCCGCCGAGAACGCGGGGCTGTAGCCCCGCCGCTTCATCGCCGGGATCATGACCGACCCGGTCGCGGCGACGTCGGCGACCGCGCTGCCTGAGATCTCGGCGAAGAACATGGAGACCGCGACATTGACCATTGCGAGCCCGCCTCGGACGAAGCCGATGATCGCCAGCGCCAGGTCGATCAGCCGGGCCGATATCCCGGTGGTGTTCATCAGCGCCCCGGCCAGGACGAACAGGGGGATCGCGATCAGCGGGAAGTTGGTCGCCCCCTCGAACAGCTTGATCGGCATGTCGTACAGCCCGAGCTCGCCGGTGTTGGCCAAGTGCCCCACCGTGCCGACGATCGCGAGCGCCACCGCGATCGGCACGTTGATCGCCACCAGGGCGACCAGCGCCACCGCCAGCGCGAGGATCACATCCGCTCCAGGCGGCGCCAGGCGCCCGGCGCGCTCAGCGCCTGGCCGACCAGCATCAGCAGCGCGCAGACCGGGATCACCGCCTGCGCCACCTGGTAGTCGAGCCATGGAAGGCTGATCAGCGATTCCCCGGCGATGATCTCCAGGACGCGCCACCCGTACACCAGGACGACCGCGTGGAAGCCGAGCGCCGCCGCCTCCGCGGCGACGAAGCAACAGCGGCGCGCCGCCATCGGCATCAGCGCCAGCGCGCCGTCAAAGCCCAGGTGGGCGCGCCGGAGCGTGACCAGCGAGGCCGAGAAGAACGTCAGCCACACCAGCCAGATCGCCGCGACCTCGTCGTACCACAGCGGGGAGCGGCCGAGCGCGCGCATGAAGACGGCGACCAGGACCATGGCCGCCAGCCCCACCAGCAACAGGACGCAGACCGCCTGAAGGCCGCGGTCCAGGTAGGTGGCCGCCCGCACGGGAGGCGCCGCCCCGGGCGACGCGGCGGGCTACAGCCCCTGGACCGCGTCGATCAGCGCCCTGCCGGTCGGGACCTCCTCCGCGAACTTCGCGTAGACCGGCGCGCTCGCGTCGATGAACGCCTGCTTGTCGGCAACGTTCACCCGCATCCCGGCCGCCCGCAGCTTGTCGCGCAGGGCATTGTCCTTGCGCTCGCCCTCCTGGCGCGCCCAGGTCTCCATCTCGCGCGCGGTCTCCTCGATCGCCTGGCGCACGTCCGCGGGCAGCCCCTCCCACACCTTGAGGCTCGTCGCCAGGTACGCCGGGGAGTAGACATGGTGCGTCATCGACAGGTACGTCTGCACCTCGTTGAGCTTGGCCGCGTCAATGTTCGCCAACGGGTTCTCCTGGCCGTCGATCACGTTGGTCTCCAGCGCGGTGAACACCTCGCCGAACGACATCTTGGTCGGGTTGGCGCCCCACTCGGAGAACATCACCGCGCGCCACTTGTTCCCGGGGACACGCAGCTTGATCCCGGCGAGGTCGGCCGGCCGGTTGATCGGGCGAACGTTGTTCGTGATCTGGCGCACGCCGTTCTCCCAGATGGCAAGCACCTTGTAGCCCTGCTCCTCCGCCCTCGGCGCGATCCGCGACCAGAACACGCGCTCCTCGACGCGCGCCAAGTGCTCGCGGTCGCGGATGATGAACGGCATGTCGAACACCCCGAACTCGGGCGCGACGTTCGCCATCACCGACGACGGCATCGACAGGTGCACGCTCCCGACCTTCAGCTTCTGCATCAGCTCCTTGTCCTTGCCGAGCTGCCCCGAGTGGTAGAAGGTGATCTCCGCCTTCCCGGCCAGCCGCCCGTTCGCGCGGCGGGTGAACTCCTGCGCCGTGTCCCCCTGGACCGAGCCGACGTTCGCGCCGACCGCGAACACAAGCTCCACCTGGGCCGACGCCGGAACCAACACGGAAAACAGCGCCGCGCATGCCAGCGCGACCGGGGCGATCCTTCTCATCTGCACTCTCCTCATCGGTTGCGCGGCAGTGTACACCAAAGCGGACTTTGCATACAAATCATGCGAGATCCCTGCATGCCGGGACGGCCGGCCGCGGCGCGCGCAGGCCCCAACCGCGGGCCCCGAACCCCCGCGGGACAACCGGGCCGTCACCCGCGAATTCCATACAAAACAGGGGGAATTGCGCACACCGACCGCGCGGGCCGGGCGCCCGGCTGTCCCGCGATATCCCGGGCGCAAGCGGTCGCGGCGCGGCCCCGGCCCGTGCCCGAGACCCCGCAAGCGCCACTTCCTTCCCGCGGAGGTCCGGGCCCGCGCGACACGCCCGGACATGCCGGGTCCGCCGGGCGTGGAGTTCCACGGGTCCGCCCCGTTTCCGGGGACGCGGGGCGTCGACCCGAAAGAGGCGGCCGCGGATATCCCCGGGGCCGGGCAATCCGACCGGCGCCGCGCCGTTGCCCCGGGAATGCCGCCGGGGACCGGCGTCGCCGGGACACCTGCTAGAATCGCCCCTTTCCAAGCCAGAACCGGTCAGCCTGTGCCGATCCACCGCAGTCACGTTGCCGCCCCGCATCCGGGCACGGTGCGGTCCGCGCCGCCGCCGATGGCGTCGCGGACACCGCGCGGGCGCCCGCCCGCCGGGGCTTCCGCTCCCCGGACCCTCTGGTGACGGCATCCCCCGACAGCTGGGCGCCCGACGGGCGCAGCGCATTCGACCTGTTCCGCCGCGGCCTGGGGCCGTCGAGCTCGCACACCTCCGGTCCGATGCGCGCGGCGCACGCGTTCGCCCTGGCGGCGCCGGGAGCGACGGCGCGGGTGCGGGTGACGCTCCACGGCTCGCTGGCGGCGACCGGCGCCGGCCACGGCACGCCGCGCGCGATGATTCTCGGCCTGTCCGGGATCTCGCCTGAGAACGCCGATCCGGCCGAGGCGGAGAGGCTGGAGACCGAGGTGTCGTCGCGCCGGCGGGTGCGCCTGCCGGGCGGCGCCGACGCGGCGTTCGACCCGTCGTCGGACCTGGTGTTCGATGCGTCGTCGCTGCCGGCGCACCCGAACGGGATGGTGCTCGAGGCGTTCGGGGCCGACGGCACGGCGCTGTTGCGCCACGAGCGCTACTCGATCGGCGGCGGGTTCGTGTCGACGGCGGAGGAGCTGTCGTCGCCGCCGGATGCCGGGGAGGGCCCGCCGTACCCGTGGCGCTTCGACAGCGGCGAGCAGCTGCTTGACGCCTGCCGGCGCTCCGGGCTGTCGGTGTCCGGGGTGATGATGGCGAACGAGGGCGCGCGAGGGCGCGCGCCCGACGAGGTGCGCGCCGGCATGCTCGACATCTGGCATGCCATGCGCGATTGCATCGACGCCGGCTGCGCGGCCGACGGGACGCTGCCCGGCGGGCTTCAGGTGCGCCGCCGCGCCGCCGGGCTGATCGAGCGCGCCGCCGGTCGCGAGGCCGCCGGCGACGGACTCGCCAACCTGGACCGCGTCGCCGCCTGGGCGATCGCCGTCAACGAGGAGAACGCCGCCGGCGGGCGCGTGGTGACGGCGCCGACCAACGGCGCCGCCGGGGTGGTGCCGGCGGTCCTGCGCCACTGCGTCGAGGCGTGCGTCCCGCCGGGGGAAGCCGACGACGCCGCCGTGTCGTTCCTGCTCGCCGCCGCCGCGATCGGCGCCATCATCAAGCTGAACGCGTCGATCTCGGGCGCCGACGTCGGCTGCCAGGGCGAGATCGGCTCGGCGTGCGCGATGGCGTCCGCCGGGCTCGCCGAGGCGCTCGGCGCCACCCCGGCCCAGGTCGAGAACGCCGCGGAGATCGGCCTTGAGCACAACCTCGGCCTCACCTGCGACCCGGTCGGCGGGCTGGTCCAGGTGCCGTGCATCGAGCGCAACGCGCAGGCCGCCGCCAAGGCGGTGTGCGCCGCGCGCCTCGCGCTCGCCGGCGACGGCGCCCACGTGGTGTCGCTCGACCAGGCGGTGCGCGTGCTGCGCAACACCGGGCGCGACATGAAGGACAGCTACAAGGAGACCGCCAAGGGCGGACTCGCCGCCGTCATCCGGATCCCGGTCAGCGTCGTCGAGTGCTGACCCGCCCCGGCGCAACGCCGGGCGCGGCGGAGATTTCGCGCCGGCGCCGGTTCGGGCGATATAATTCCCACCCCGAGACGTTCCGATGAAGAGAACCTACCAGCCATCAAGGATACGGCGCAAGCGGCGCCACGGCTTCCGGGCGCGGATGTCGACGCGCGCCGGGCGGGCGGTGATCAAGGCGCGTCGCTCCAAGGGAAGGGCCAGGCTCTCCGCATGAGTCCGCGCCGGCGCCTTGACACCCCTAGGAAGGCTCGCCAAGAAAAGGGACTTTGACCGGGTCTTTTCCGAGGGAAAGGCCGTGAGGGACAGGTCGTTTCGGGCGCTCATCGCCCCCAACAGCATCGGGCGCCCGCGCCTTGGGCTGTCGGTGCCGAAGCGCCGCGTGGCGCGCGCCACCCGGCGCAACCGCCTGCGCCGCCTGGTGCGCGAGACGTTGCGCGCGCACGCGGGGCGGTTGCCGCCCGTTGACATGGTCTTCGTCTTCCTGGGCGTCGTCAAGGGTCGCGACAAGGTCGCCGGGGCGGAGGTGCGCGCCGAGATCGGCCGGCTTGCCGACCGCATCGCTTCCCGTCCGCCGACATGATGACCGTCGAGACCGGGCGGCTGGTCTTCACTTCCATCTTCGTGCTGCTCTTGTTCGTGCTGTGGAACAAGTGGGACCTCGAGCAGAACCCGCCGGAGCCCGTCACCCGGTCCGGCGCGGCCGCCGACCCGGCCGGGGGCGCCGACCCGGCCGCGTCGGCGGCCGAGGACCCGGACCTGCCGAGGCCGAGCGTCCCGCTTCAGACCGCCTCCGGCCCGGAGGCCGATCTCCCGGTCGCGGAGGCGACCGCGACTGCCGGCGCCAAGACGGCCCGGCTCTCGACCGACTGGCTGGAGTTGCGCGTCTCCTCCGCTGGCGGCAGCATCGTCGGGGCCGACCTCAAGAAGCACCACGTCTCCAACACGAACCCGGAGCCGTTCCGCCTGCTGAAGGACGACACCAGCCTGTACATCGCGCAAAGCGGCCTGATCGGCGGCGACCTTCCCAACCACAAGTCGGAGTTCGCGATCATCGGTCCCACCGACACCCCGCGGGTGCCGGACGACACCGGCATCGCCAGCGTGGCGCTGGAGTCCGAGACCGACTCGGCCAGGGTGCGGAAGATCGTCTCGGTCGAGGACGGCAGCTACATCGCCAACATCCGCTTCTCGGTGCTCAACACCGGCGACTCCCCGCTGACGGTGTTCGCCTACCACCAGTTCCTCCACGACGGGGCGGCGCCGCCGACCTACTCGGCGTTCCTGCCGACCTACTTCGGCGCGGCCGTGCACACCGAGGACGACCGCTTCAACAAGGTCGCGCTCGACGACTTCCGCGGCGCCAGCTACCCGAGGAAGAGCGCCGACGGCTGGATCGGGATCATCGAGCGCTACTTCATGACCGCCTGGCTCGGCTCCGGCGGGGAGCGCGAGTTCTACCTTCGCGACACCTCCGGGGGCCACACCGTCGGGACCATCGTCCCGGTCGGCGTGATCGCCCCGGGCGAGCGCCGGGAGTCGGACATGCCGGTGTACATCGGGGCCCAGGAGCAGGAGAGCCTGGGCGAGCTCAACGACAGCGGCGTCGCGCCGGGGATCAACCTCGCGGTCGACTACGGCTTCCTCACCATCATCGCGGCGCCGATGTTCTGGGTGCTCGCGCGCATCAACGACGTGGTCGACAACTGGGGGGTCGCGATCATCCTGATCACCGTCCTGATCAAGCTGGCGTTCTTCCCGCTGTCGGCCACCAGCTACCGCTCGATGGCGAAGCTGCGCACGGTCTCGCCGCGCATCCAGCGCCTGCGGGAGAAGCACGGCGACGACAAGCAGGCGATGCAGCGCGCGATGATGGAGCTCTACCGCGAGGAGAAGATCAACCCGTTCGGCGGGTGCCTGCCGATCCTCGTGCAGATCCCGTTCTTCATCGCGCTCTACTGGGTCCTCCTCGGCAGCGTCGAGCTGCGCAACGCCCCGTTCTTCCTCTGGATCACGGACCTCTCCGCCCGCGACCCGTGGTTTGTCATGTCGGTCCTGCTCGGCGCGCTGATGTTCGCGCAGACGAAGCTGAACCCGACGCCGCCGGATCCCACCCAGGCGATGATCGTCAAGTTCATCCCGCTGGTGTTCACCGGCTTCAGCGTGTTCTTCCCGTCCGGGCTGGTCCTCTACTGGGTCGTCAACACCCTGCTCTCCATCCTTCAGCAATGGCAGATCACCAGGGTCGTCGACACGGAGAAGACCCATGCGCGCCGCTCATGACCTGATCGTCGCGGTGTCGACCCCGCCGGGCAGCGCCGGGATCGGCATGGTCCGCCTCAGCGGCGCCGGGGCCGCGGACCTCGCGGCCGAGATCGCGGGCCGCCCTCCCCCGCCGTCGCACACCGCGGCGCTGCGCGACTTCCGGGACCGGCACGGCCGGCTCATCGACCGCGGGGTGATGCTCGTCTTCGGCGCGCCGCGCTCGTTCACCGGGCAGGACGTGCTCGAGCTGCACTGCCACGGCGGACCCGCGGTCATGCAGTCGGTGGTGGGCCGCTGCCTGGAGCTCGGCGCGCGCGCCGCCAACCCCGGCGAGTTCTCGCTGCGCGCCTACCTCAACGGCAAGATCGACCTGGCGCAGGCCGAGGCGATCGCGGACCTGGTCAACGCGTCGACCGAATCGGCGGCGCGCGCGGCGGCGCGCACCCTTCAGGGGGAGTTCTCCGCCGAGATCGCCCGCGTCGGCGAGCGCCTGGTCGACACCCGGGCGCTGCTTGAGGCCAACCTCGACTTCCCGGAGGAGGAGGTGCCGCCGACGGCCGAGCGCGAGGTCGAGGCGAGGATCTCGGCGCTTGCCGGCATGCTCGCCCGGCTGAGGGAGCGCGGCGCCCAGGGGGTCCTGCTCAGCCAGGGCGCGCGCGCCGCCATCGTGGGTCCCCCGAACGTCGGCAAGTCCAGCCTGCTCAACCGGCTGAGCGGGGAGGACACCGCGATCGTCACGGACATCCCCGGCACGACCCGGGACCCGGTGCGCGAGACCGTCGCGCTCGACGGGGTGCGCATCGAGTTTGTCGACACCGCCGGGATCCGGGAGAGTCCCGACCCGGTCGAGACCGAGGGGATCGCCCGGTCGAGGCGCGCGGCCGGGCTCGCGGACCTGGTCATCCGCGTCGACGACCCCGACACGGA
>CAZZIL010000303.1:0-3667 GCA_964654265.1 uncultured Gammaproteobacteria bacterium
TGTGGCGGCGGATGTCGATCAGCTTGTCCCTGGAGACCTGCAGGAGATCCTCTCCATCGAGAATCACCTCTCCTGCGGTCGGTTCGACGAGCCGGGAGAGACAGCGCACGATGGTCGACTTCCCGGAACCCGACAGGCCCATCAGGACGAAGAACTCGCCGCGGCGGATCTCGAGGCTCGCGTCCATCACCCCGACGATCGCGCCGCCCTCCCGCAACCGCCGCGCGTGCCCCCTTGCGTCGTCCCCGGAGGCCGGCGCCCCCCCGTTGAACGACTCGCGTGCGCCTTCCCCGAACACCATCCACAGGCGCCTGCACGAGATGGTCGCCCGTTCCGCGCCCGCCCCCGCCGGACCCGAATCCCCCGAACTCTCCTGTTGCGGCACGACCGTCACACAACCTCCCTGCGCCCCATATTAGCACCATGGACGGCGCACCGCCGCAATCGCCGGCACGCATCCACCCGCGAACGCCGCGCCACCAGCGCCGGCTTGCCCGTCCACCCGGCATCGCCGGCGCCGGGAGAGCAAGCGCCGTGCACTCGAAGCGCCAGCGATGACCCCCATGCGAGAACCGCATCCCGCATCCCCGCGTCACGCCAACTGGGGAGACCCGAGGTCCCCGCGAACCCGGACGCCGTCCGGGGATTTCCGGGGAGGTCGCCCCATCCCGGCGCCTGTCGTCGGCATTCCCCGCCGCCCTGATCCCGCGGGGGTCGGAGCCGAACCGGGCCGAACCACCCGCGCGCCAACCAACCCGGCGTGCGCCGGGCATCGTGCCGCCAAACATCCCCCCGACACACCTGCCAAGGAAAGGCGCCCCGCCTGTGCGCCGTCAGGCGCGACTCGCACGGCCGTGGCACTGGTGGGTCACCGCGCCGATCTCACGGCGTCTTCCGGGAGCATGGCCTTGTGCTTCGTGTAGAAAATCCGCCGTCCCTTCTGGAAAAAGGAGACGCGCTCCTCCTTGAACACGTCGGCCCCATCCTCTCCCAGCCTCCCGCCAAACACAACCACCGGAAGGCACGTCACCTTGCGGTGATCCCCGAGCAGACTCTCCGCATACCGGGCTCCGCCCGACAGTTGTTGAATCACCTCGCTTGGCCTGGGATCCCCCGCCTTGAACTCCACCGGCACAACCCACAGCAAATCGTCAGACCTGTTGTGCCCCAAGAAGAGATAGTCGCAGATGGGTCCCCCAATCCTGGGGCGGACCCGGTCGAGGTCGACGAGCAGTCTGTTGCCGAACACCCGGGAAAACCCAACGGACAGCCGCCCGGACTTGCAACGCCTTGCCAGCCAACCCGCGCATATGCGGCCGCGGATTTCATCGACAGCCTTCATCGGGCAGACACCGCCTTGCCCAAGCTATCTATCAGCGCCCCCTCGTTATGGAGGAAAAGCGACACGTCCACGAATTCCACGGGGAAGGTCCCCGATTCGGGATCAAGCGGGATCTCGCGGACAAACGACCCCGCCGGTCTCCGCTTCCGCCCAAACAGCCACGCGCCCACCGCGGACCTGTCCAGGTCCGCCTTTTCGATTCTTCGAAGGAAGGTCATGAGTCCCGGCTGTCGGGCCTTTGCCAAGACCGAGAGGCAGACCAGATTGGCGAACTGCTCCGCCACGTACTGGCTGTGGGTGGTGACGACGACCCTGAGTCCGGCCTTCACCAGCCTTGCCAAGTGAACGGCGAGTTCCGCCTGCGCGGCAGGGTGCAGGTGGGCCTCGGGCTCCTCGATGATCAGCAGGTCGCCCTTGTCGACCACATACCGCAGGTAAAGGACGATCGCCGCCAGTTCCGACACCATCGCCGACGACCTCTCCAGCGGGATTCCCTTCTCCGCCTTCCGACCCGAGGGCCGGTAGAAAAAAACCGGATGGTCTGTGCCCCGGTCCCTCTCAACATGAATCTCGCCACCAAGAACACCGGTCTCTATCGATCTTGCGTGCCCCGAAAACGGGCCCTCCGTGTCCCCCATTTCCATCAGGCCCGTGAGAAAGTCGCCCGCGACACCGGAAAACGCGGCGATCGCCCCCCCGCCATTCGCGGCGCTTCTGGCAAGCGATCCGGCAATGGCGCTATAGGAGCACACGAGTCCCCCCCGGCTGGCGGGGAAGAAGTGGACCGGAGAAGCCAAGCCAACGTGAGGCACCCGTGACGCAGCGAGCATCTCACCGAAGGCCCACCGGGAGAAATCCTCCACCGGAACATCGGGGTCCCGGCCCATGCGCCACAGTCCATTGCGACCCGGGTGCGACGCCCCAATCGGAGCCTCGGGCGAAACCGAGCCGCGGCCGAAGGTCCCGGAGGCGCCAAGGCGAAAGCCGAAGCCCGCCATCTTGGTCCCCGACGCATCGGAAAAGGTGGCATTGGCGGCCGCCGGGACGCGCGACCCGCGCCGCGTCAGATCCCGGACACTGCCTGGACCGAAGCACCTCTCCAGCTCGTGTTCAATCTCCTTGCCGGAACCCAATGACTTGCCATAGGCGTCCCTCAGCATGCCTTGGAGAAAGTCCGGGTACGCATGCGCCCCGTTCCCCCGCAGGCGACCCCCTGACTTCTCCAGCCACGTGGCGAACATGGCCCTCCTCTCCCGCGGGATGCCCCTCCATAGCCCATTGAGTGCGCGCTCCTCGCGCGGGCGCCACCCGCGCCGGCCGGGCGAGTGATTGCCCGGGCCTTGCCCAGAGCCGGCGGGGTAGTTCCGGGAGAAACACTTGGAGAGGGCGTAGATCAGCGTCGCAAGGTGCGACTTGCCCGTGTTGCTTGGCCCGACCAATATCGTCAGCGGACGCAAGTCAACGTCCGCCCTGACGATGGGGCCGAAGTCGGTGACCGAGAGAACGGTCTTCCCTCCCTCTTCTGTTGGCTGCGTCATCGGACTCGCTCTCCGGATTCCCTACAAGCATACCACACTCGACACCGCCACCGGCTACCAACCGATTGGTCAGCCCACCCGGTCGATCCGGGGTTGCCGGGGTGGGCGGGAGGTGGCCTGACGCCGCGCACCTGCCGCCCGGCACGGCATGGGAAACCCTGTCTCCCGGTCCGTGTGCATCATTCACCCGGACGCCGCCGGGGCTGCGTTGGCGAAATTGACGCCGACTCCCCGCCTGATGCCTGATGGACGCGGGGTCCGCGAGCGTTGGGCATGCCGGCACGGGTTGGCGGTCCTTGGGGAGCCTGGAACAACGCACCGAGGGGCGGACGTCAACCGACCGCGCACCCAACGCCTGATTTCTCACAGTCCCATCCCCTGCGGAAGGCGTCTTGCACGGCACCTGGCGTCAATGCCAAGGGTGAGGTCATCCCTTGCGGCCACCGTCCGGACCCGGAATCCATATCCTGGTCCGGCTCTTCAGGATGGGGACCCGTTGCTGGAAAAAGGGGGCCAGCGCGTCATCAAATTTCCGGGCGTCGATTCGGTGGATCTTTCCCCCGAACACGATCACCGGATGGAACACCGCTTCGCAATCCCGTTCGAGAAGACTCTCGGCGTACCGGGCCCCGCCGATCAGCTGGGGGACAACTTCGCTTGCGTTGGGCCGCCCCGCCTTGAACTCCACGGCCACCACCCACAACCTCTTGTCGCCGGGGTTGCTGCCGAAGAAAAGGTGGTCGCAGATGGGACCGCGCAACCGGGGGCGGACCAGGTCCAGCTTGAT
>CAZZIL010000304.1:0-1870 GCA_964654265.1 uncultured Gammaproteobacteria bacterium
CCCACGAGCTGCTGGCGGACCTGGACAAGGAAACGGTGGATTTCGCGCCCAACTACGACGGCACGGAGGAGATGCCCGAGGTGTTGCCCACCCGCGTGCCGAACCTGCTGGTCAACGGCTCCTCGGGCATCGCGGTGGGCATGGCGACGAACATCCCGCCCCACAACCTGGGCGAGGTGATCGGCGGCGCGATCGCCCTGCTCGACGACCCGGGCATCGGCATCGACGGGCTGATGGAGCACATCAAGGGGCCCGACTTCCCCACCGCCGGGATCATCAACGGCCGGGCCGGGATCGTCAGGGCCTACCGCACGGGCAAGGGCGGCGTGCGCGTGCGCGCCCGCGCCGAGATCGTCGAGGCCGGGGACGGCCGGCACAGCATCGTCGTCACGGAGATCCCCTACCAGGTCAACAAGGCCAGGCTGATCGAGCGGATCGCGGAGCTGGTCAAGGACAAGAAGATCGAGGGGATCGCCGAGCTGCGCGACGAGTCGGACAAGGACGGCCTGCGCATCGTCGCGGAGTTGCGCAAGGGCGAGCTGCCGGACGTCGTGCTGAACAACCTGTACGCCCGCACCGCCATGCAGACCATGTTCGGGGTCAACATCGTGGCGTTGGTCGACGGCCAGCCCAAGCGCCTCGACCTCAAGGAGGCGCTGGAGGCCTTCATCCGGCACCGGCGCCAGGTGGTCACGCGCCGGACCGCCCACCTGTTGCGCAAGGCCCGCGAGCGGGGCCACATCCTGGAGGGGCTGGCGGTCGCGCTGGCCAACATCGACGAGGTCATCGCGCTGATCAAGAGCTCCCCGTCGCCGCAGGAGGCGAAAGAGAAGCTGCTCGCCCGGCCCTGGCCGCCCGGCGCGGTGCGGGAGATGCTGGGCGAGGCGGGCCCCGACGCCTGCCGTCCGGAGGATCTCGAGCCGGAGTTCGGTCTGAAGGGGGAGGAGTACCGCCTGTCGCCCGGGCAGGCCCAGGCCATCCTGGACCTGCGGCTGCACCGCCTGACCGGTCTGGAGCACGAGAAGCTCATCGCGGACTACCGGGAGCTGCTCGAGCACATCGCCGACTGCCTGGACATACTGGGCAACGAGTCGCGGTTGCTGGACGTGGTGCGGGTGGAGCTTGAGGAGATCGGGAGGGAGTACGGCGACGCGCGCCGGACCGAGATCGTGGAGGCGCAGGAGGACCTGACCGAGGAGGACCTGATCGCGCCGGAGATGCGGGTGGTGACCATCTCGCGGAGCGGCTACGCGAAGACCCAGCCGCTGGCGGACTACAGCGCCCAGAACCGGGGCGGCGCCGGCAGGACCGCGGCCCGGGTCAAGGACGAGGACGTCGTCGAGCACCTGCTGGTCGCCGGCGCGCACGACACGTTGCTGTGCTTCAGCAGCGCCGGCAAGGCGTACTGGCTGAAGGTGTACCGGATCCCGGTCGCCGGCTACACGGCGCGCGGCAGGCCCATGGTCAACCTGCTGTCGCTGGAGGAGGGCGAGCGCATCACCGGCATGCTGCCGCTGGCGGAGCACCCCGGCGAGCGCTTCGTCTTCATGGCCACCGCCCGGGGGACGGTGAAGAAAACCGCCCTGAGCCAGTTCGCCCGGCCGCGCGGCGCGGGGCTGCGCGCGCTCCGGCTGGCGGAGGGGGACGAGCTGGTGGGCGCCGCCGTCACCGACGGCGGCCAGGACGTCATGCTGGTCGCCGACAACGGCAAGGCGGTCCGCTTCAGCGAGTCCGCGGTGCGCGCCATGGGCAGGGACAGCCGCGGGGTCAGGGGGATCCGGCTGCCCGACGGCGCCCGCGTGATCGCGCTGATCGTGCCCGAGCCGGACGGGGCGCTGCTGATCGCGAGCGAGCGCGGCTACGGCAAGCG
>CAZZIL010000305.1:0-4725 GCA_964654265.1 uncultured Gammaproteobacteria bacterium
CTCGGTCAAGGACACCGAGGACCTGGGCCTGCCGGACATCATCCCGCCGTTTGTGCTGCCGGGCTCGCTGACGGTGGCGGCCCGGCTCGTCGACCGGCAGGGGCGCGAGAGTCCGTTCCGGAAGCGAATTCCCGCGGCGCCGATGGCGCACCGATCCGGGCTCGCGCTTGCCGATCCCGACATTCCCGGAATCTTCCGGGAGGGGTTCCCGACACAGTTCAGGCTCGCGATCCGCGAGGATGTCGACCTCTTCGGGATCCAAGGGCCGGAGCGGCGCCCCGGCCTCGGACTCACGTGGCGGCACGGCCCGCTGTTCGCCGCCGTCGGGCACGCCGTACGCGACCGCTTCTTCGGCTTCGCCGGCGGCGGCGGCGCCTGGAACTTCCGCGGCACCCGGGAGGTCGGCGTCAACCTCGGCCACGACAACCTGCACCTTCGGCTCACCAACCAGCGCACGCGCAGCCGCGCGCAGCTGCAGGGGAGCAGCATCGGGATCACCGCGCGCAAGGAGCTCCGACTGCGGGGCGATTGGACCCTCGGGCTGCTCGCCGAAGCCGACCGGTTCTTGGGCGGCACGGCTCGGATCCCGGGAATGGACGGCGCCGCCAAGATCGCCGCGGGAAAACCCGGCCACCGGGGAGAGATCCGGCTCGCCAAGTCCTTCTGACGCGCGGGGCGGGCGGGCGCTCCCGCCGAACGCAACCGCCAAGAACAACCCCTGCGTATAATCCCGGCAATGCCCGACTTGCAGGACGCTGGGCGCCCCCGAATGCCGCTCCCCCTTCGCTCCCGCGAAAATCGCAGCCGAACGGCTGCCGCCACGCCCCGCCGGCCGGCGGCAATCCACGCCGCGCCGCGCCAAGGTGCCGGGGCGCCCCGACCACGGGCGATGCCTACCGTCCTTGCGGCGGCCGCGCTGTCGCTGGCCGCGTGCGGCGGCGGCGGCCGCGCGATGCCAACCACGCCCGCGTTGGATCCGCAGCCCGTGATCCGGACGGCCCGGACGGACGCGGGCCCGCCCGTGCGAATCCGCCTGCCCGAGGCGGCCGAGGTCCGCGCCGCCGACCAGAGCGGAGACGGCGGCGCGGCCGGGCGCGGCCATTACGCCCTTCCCGGGATTGGGCTGATACCGCCCGGCGACCTGAAGCTGTCGACCGACGAGATCCGCGACGCCGTGCTGATCGCCGATGTGGACCCTATCTTCGACTTTCGCCGGCCGCCGCACGTGGACCTGATGAGACTCGTCGCCTGCGGGGCATACGCGACCGCGTGCGAGGACCCGCTCGACCCGGACAGGGCTCCCTTCAGGCACTACCACCCGGACACGGACGACGGGTGGCACGCGAGACGCCTCAAGTTCGAGCGGGCGGAGGAGCTGGGGGCGAAGATCGTCTCCCACTCGGTCGGGCCCTTCATCGCCCTCCTCGACGCACACTCGGGGATGCTGCCCCTGCCCTTCGCCCTCGTCCAGCCCACCGGCAACGACGGCCTTGACAGTGTGTTCGCGCTCTCCGGCTACGAGCCGGGGACGAGGCGCACCTTCCGCTACGACCCGTTCCGGGACATGCTGGTGATTGACGTCAGCGGCCAGCCGCTGGACGATGTCACCCGGACCGGGAGGTGCTGGTCCCTCTGTCCGCCCGTGGTGGGCGCCAGCTTTGTGAACATCAGCTACGACCTCCTCAGGGACTTCCGCAACATCCGGTGGGCGGTCACCAACGACCAGGTGATCTACACCGCCGGCTACACGATCGACAGCAATGGGCGGGAAGTGAGGCATCCGGGCTCGAACGACTGCGTCGGGGTCGAGGAGGCCTGTGTCTGGGTGCCCTACCAGATATTCGTCAGCGAACTCGGACCCAACTCCATCCACAACGGCACCAGCTACGGTCCGCCGCGGGTGGCGATGGCGATGGCGAGCATGCTGTCGGTCTACCCGGACCTGTCGCCGACCAACCTGGTCTTCCTGACGCGCGCGTGCGCGCGCCCGGTCAGGACCCTCTCCGGCAACGGGATCGCCGACTTCTCCTGCATGCTCGACATCGGCGAGGGCGGCGTGGTGTCGGTCAAGGACACCGAGGACCTGGGCCTGCCGGACATCATCCCGCCGTTTTTCCTGCCCGGCTCGCTGACGGTGGCAACCCGGCTCGTCGATCGGCAGGGGCGCGAGAGCCCGTTCCGAAAGCTGGTCCCCGCGGCGCCCATGGCGCACCGCTCCGGGCTCGCGCTCGCCGACCCCGACACTCCCGAAACCTTCCGGGAGAGACTCCCGACACAGTTCAGGCTCGCGATCCGCGAGAATGTCGACCTCTTCGGAATCCAGGGACCGGAGCGACGTCCCGGTCTCGGGATCGCGTGGCGGCGCAACTCCCTGTTCGCCGCCGTCGGGCACGCCGTCCGCGACCGCTTCTTCGGCTTCGCCGGTGGCGGCGGCGCCTGGAACTTCCGCGGCACCCGGGAGATCGGCGTCACCCTCGGGCACGACAACCTGCACCTCCGGTTCACCAACCAGCGCACGCGCAGCCGCGCGGAACTGGAAGGCAACAGCCTGGGGATCACCGCACGCAAGGAGTTCGGATTGCGCGGCGGCTGGAGACTCGGCGTGCTCGCGGAAGCCGACCGGTTTCTCGGTGGCACGGCGAGGATCCCCGGGATGGACGGCTCCGCCAAGATCGCCGCCGGAAGACCCGGCTACCGGGGAGAGATCCGGCTCACAAGGCCTTTCTGACAGGCCAACGGGACCGCCGCACCCCGGCCCGGTACCGTTGCCGGCCGCCACTCCGGGACCCGACCGGGCAAACTCTCCGCGCCAGCAACGGGGGCAGTTCCGGCAACGGGGACTGGCCATCGAACACGGGCGTTATCTCATGCCGCCCAAGGTGTGACGCACAACCGGCAGGTCGCTCGACTCCGTCTCCCCGTAGTGCCTACGCTGATCGGGTGCGGCAACGACCGTCTTGGGGAGTCGCCCAACTCCCCGGGGTGGCAAGCGACATCCGGTCAAGGAAACGCCGCGCGACAACGGGGCACCACAACCCGCTGACCCCTCCAACCGGCATGTTCACATCAAACACGCCGGGTTGCGCCAATCCCGGCTCAGACCGCCGGACCAGCCAAGGTATCGGACGGGCCCTGCCAGAGCCTGTCGGGCACCAGGTCAAGGGTCGTGCTCCAGCCCCCCGCGTTGAACTCGGCGATCGCGTCGATCGCTGCAACCAAGTCTCTGACGAGCAGGGTCGCGCCGCCCAGCTCTATCTTTTCCACCTGAACGGTTTCGCTAAGGAAATGACCGGCCACCGTAAGCGAGTCACCCTGCGTTCCGTCAGCCGCCCCGAGTAACCGCACAACCAAGTCGCCGCCCTCCCGTGCGACACCCACGTCCGAGCGCCCGATGTGGGGTGAAACAATGCGTATCGCATCGCCCGGATCATTCCCGACCTGCCGGTACCCACTGCGGTACTCACTGACAAGATCGTCTCCCGTGCCCCTGCCAAGCCAGTAGACATCGTTCCCTGTGTCACCGGAGAACCAGTCGGCCCCGCCCTGTCTCCCGTCAAAGTGATCGTCTCCGCTCGTCCCAGTCAGCCAGTCGTCTCCCTCCCCCCCGACAAATGGCGCCTCCGCCAAGTCGTCGGCGTCAAGGATGACCTGTCCGTCGACGGACAGCACAGCCTCGATCCTCGCGTCGCTGCCGCCCCGGTATTGTTCGTCCACGATGTACGAGCTGGCAACCCCACCGTCGACCAAAAGGGCGACGTGCAGGTCGTTCCCGTCGTGACTCCGCCAAATCTTCAAGGTCCGCCAAGGCCCGTCCTCCCCGACAGCCGTGAGGGCCTCGCCGAGCCGAATCACATCGAACTCGCCGGCAGTGTCGATGCTCTTGTCCCTGTGCGACCACTCGCGTATCGTGCCCGTGCCGCCGTTGCCGTCGGACCCAAGCCAATAGACATCGTCGCCGTGTCCCCCATGCAGGAAGTCGTAGCCGCCAGCCGAGATGTCGAAGTGGTCGTCCCCGCGCGTCCCAACCATCCAGTCGTTCCCCGCACTCCCGACAAATGGCGCCTTCGCCAGGTCGCCGGCGTCAAGGATGACGTCCCCGTCGACAGACAGCACGGCCTCGATCTTCGAATCGCCGGCCTCCGTTCGGTATTGGTCCCTCACGATGTACGTGCTGGCGGCCTCGCCGCCGACCAGAAGGGCGACGTGCAGGTCGTCCCCGTCGTGGCTCCGCCAAGTCTTCAGGGTCCGCCAGAGTCCGTCCTCCCCGGCAACCGAGATGTCCTCGCTGAGCCGAATCACATCGAAATCATCGGGGGTGTCGAGGTTTTTGTCCTTGCTCGGCCTCTCCGTGATCGTGCCCGTGCCGCCGTTGCCGCCGGACCCCAGCCAATAGACATCGCTCTCGTCACTCCCACTCAGGGAGTCGTTGCCGCCGGCGGAGATGTCAAAGTGTCGCCCACCTTCCCCCCCGTACAGGGTGTCGTCTCCGGGGCCGCCGGCGATCCTGGCCGCCATCAGGTCATCGACCGTCAACACCTCCCTGCCGTGGGCGTCATAGAATCCCTCCACCCCCCTGTCCTCCGGGAGGTCGACGTAGTAGTCCCTGACAGTCAGCGCGCTCAACACCTCGCCACCGGCAGTCACCTCCAGCACGAGATGGCGATTGGTGTTGCCCCTGCGGACCCGAAGGGTGGGCTGCTCGCCGCTGGCGATGCGCGATATCCG
>CAZZIL010000306.1:0-2754 GCA_964654265.1 uncultured Gammaproteobacteria bacterium
CGAGGCGGTGGAATGGAAGGACGGTGAGGTCGCGCCGGCCGGCGCGACCTCACCGTCCTTCCATTCCACCGCCTCGACGGGGATGTCCCAGAGCTTGGCCACGCGCTCGCGCACCTGCGCGATCACGTCCTCGGCCGCGTGCACCGCGGCCATGCCGCTCGAGTAGGTGACCCGGCTGCCGCCGGTGAGGAAGGTGTAGCCGAGTGCGTTGGTGTCGCCGATGATCGGGCGTATCTGCTCGAGCGGGACGCCGAGCGCCTCCGCCGCCATCATCGAGACCGAGGCCCGGGTGCCGCCGATGTCCGGAGTGCCGGTCACCAGCCCCACCGTGCCGTCCTCGTTGACGTTCATCGTCGCGCAGGTCTCGCCCCCGACGTTGAACCAGAATCCGGAGGCGACCCCGCGCCCCTGGTTCGGGCCGAGGGGAGCGTGGTAGTGGGGGTGCGCCTTGGCCGCCTCCAGGGTCTCCGCCATGCCGATCGGCCCGAACTTCGGCCCGTAGCTCGACTGGCTGCCTTCCCGCGCGGCATTGCGAAGCCGCAGCTCCAGCGGGTCGAGACCGAGCTCGCGTGCGAGCTCGTCCAGGGTCGACTCCACCCCGAACTCGGCAATCGGGGCGCCGGGAGCGCGGTAGGCCGCGACCTTGGGGCGGTTCACCACGACGTCGTAGCCGACGCTGCGCACCGCCGGAAGCTCGTAGGGGGCGAAGGCGCTCATCGCGCCCGGCTGCACCGGGGAGCCCCGGAAGGCGCCCGCCTGGTAGATGAGCTCCGCATCGGCGGCGGTGATGCGCCCGTCGCGGGTGGCGCCGATCTTCACCCGGACGTGGGCGCCGGAGGTCGGCCCGGTGGCCCGGAACACTTCCTCGCGGGTCATCGCCATCTTCACCGGCTGGCAGGTCTTGGCGGAGAGCGCGAGCGCGAGGGGTTCCAGGTACACCACGGTCTTGCCGCCGAAGCCGCCGCCGATCTCGGCCGCGGTGACCCGGATGCGCGACATGTCCCAGCCGAGGAGGCGCGAGCAGTGGCTGCGCACCGCGAAGTGTCCCTGGGTGGACACCCAGAGCTCGGCCTGGCCGTCCTCGGAGACGCTCGCGAGGCAGGCGTGGGGCTCGATGTAGCCCTGGTGGACGGGCCGGGTGTCGAACTCGCGTTCCAGCGTCACATCGGCTTCGGCGAAGCCCGCCTCGAGGTCGCCGTGCCCGAACTGGACCCGCTTGGCAACGTTGGACGGGTTCGCGGGCGGGGGCTCCACGCCCTCGGTGATGTACGAGTCGTGAAGGAGGGGGGCGTCGGGACGCATCGCCGCGACCGGGTCGAGCACGTGGGGAAGCACCGCGTACTCCACCTCGATGAGGCCGAGCGCCCGCTTCGCGACGGCGGCGCTGGTCGCGGCCACCGCGGCCACCGCGTGTCCCTCGTAGAGGGCCTTCTCGCGCGCCATGACGTTGCGCGTCATGTCGTTGTAGTTGACGAGCAGCTCGCCCGCCGAGCTCCACTCCGCGGGCAGGTCGGGGAAGTCGTCCCGGGTCACGATGGCCTTGACCCCGGGCAGGGCCGCCGCCTTCGACGTATCCATGGAGACGATGCGCGCGTGCGCGTGGGGGCTGCGCAGCACCCGGCCGTGGAGCATGTTGGGCGCGAAGAGGTCCGCGCCGAAGCGGGCCCGGCCCGTGACCTTGTCGACGCCGTCCGGACGGGCGGCCCGGGTGCCGACCAGGCGCAGGTTCTTCGCGGCTCCGTTGCCGCTCGCGGAATCGCTCATGCCGCCGCCTCTCCCCTCATCTCCGCCGCGGCGTCGAGCACCGCGCGCACGATCTTGTCGTAGCCCGTGCAGCGGCACAGGTTGCCGGCCAGCCAGTAGCGCACTTCGGTCTCGGTGGGGTCGGTGTCGCGCTCGAGCAGCGCCTTGGCGGCAACGATGAAGCCCGGTGTGCACACTCCGCACTGCAGGGCATGGTGCTCGAGGAACTTGCGCTGCACCACGTGCAGCTCGTCGCCATGGGCGACCCCTTCGATCGTGTCCACCTCGCGTCCCGCCGCCTCCGCGCCGAGCACCAGGCAGGCGCAGACGAGGCGGCCGTCGAGCATCACGCTGCACGCGCCGCAGTCGCCGGAGGCGCAGCCTTCCTTGCTGCCGGTGAGCTGGAGCTCGTCGCGCAGCACGTCGAGCAGGGTCTGCTCCGGCTCGCAGAGGAACTCGGTCGGGTCGCCGTTGATGGTGGTCGATATGTGCAGCTTGGCCATCTAGTTGCTCCTCGCCCGGTCGCCGGCGATGCGGGCGGCGCGCTGGGCGAGAACGCCGGCCACCCGGGTACGGAATGCTACCGTGCCGCGCTTGTCGTCGATCGGCCGGCAGGCGGCGGACGCGGCGCGCGCCAGGGCCTCCATCGCGTCGTCGTCGAGGCGGGTGCCGACGAGGGCGGCGGCTGCCTCGTGCACGCGGAGCACGGTGGGCGCCACCGCTCCGAGCGACACTTCCGCCTGGGTGCAGGTGCCGGCCGCGTCCAGGGTCAGGCTGACCCCGGCGCCCACCACCGCGATGTCCATCTCGGTGCGGGGGATGAGGCGCAGGTAGGCGTCGGCGGTGCGGGCCGGAGGCTGGTCCAGCTCGAACTCGACGATGATCTCGCCGGGGCCCAGCGACGTCTGGCCGGGACCGGTGGCGACCTCGGCCGCGGGCACGGAGCGCTCGCCATCGGGGCCGGCGATCACGGCCCGGGCCTCGTTGACGATCAGGCTGGGCGGGGTGTCG
>CAZZIL010000307.1:0-10320 GCA_964654265.1 uncultured Gammaproteobacteria bacterium
CGGCCGGCCGACCCGGCCGGCCGAGCACAGCGACCACAAGCGCCGCGGGCTGATCCCGGCGGGACAGTGCGTGTCGCACAGGTTGCAGCCGATGCAGGGGAAGGATGCCTCCCGCGGCATCGCCTCCGGGCCGGCGACGACCGAGTTGCTCGCGGGACCGATGACGTCGTCAAGACCGAGGCGGTCTCGGTTGCCGATCCCCCCGACCCGCGCATGCGAGTGGCCGGCGCCATCGGGCACCGCTCTGAGCAGGTCGCGAAGCGGGGTCCCGAACGGGACGTCACAGACAACTCTCCGGTCCGCGTCCGGGAGGCACACGGTCACCAGCCGCGATGTCAGCGGCCGCCCGGACACCAACGCGTCGCGCACGGCGCGCACGGTCCCGAAGTTCAGCACCAGAGGCGGGGAGTCCGCCGGGAAGCCGGGCCGGGTGTTGCCCGCGAGCCACCCGGTGAGCAGGCGAAAATGGCCGAGCGCGTAATGCGGCGGCGGGAACACGAGATCGACCCCCGCCCCGGCCGCCGCCGCGGAGAGTTCCCTGGAGAAGAAGGCGTCCCGCGGCGACGCGACCAGCGCGCGCGTCACCCCAAGCAGCGCGGCGGCCTCCGCGACCAGGTCGGCCGCGGCCTTGGCGCCCAGCTCCCTGATCGCGGAGCGGTCGCAGGCGATCTCGGGGTCGGTCTCCATCAGGTTCACCACCAGCAGGTCCGATCGCCCGGCCCCCGCCTTCAGGTGCGTGGGATAGGACGCGCCGCCAAGTCCCATCAGGCCGGCATCGCGGATCCGCTCCAGCAACGTTCCCTCGGTCAAGGGGGTTGCCCCGGTCCCGTGCGCGGGACTGGGTCGGGTCTCAAGTTCCACCGCCTTGGTCTCGGGGCACCCCGCGCCGACAACGCGGGCCGGGCACACCTCCCCCACCGTGCCGGGCGCGGGTGCGCGGACCGGGACGCCGCGCGCATCAATCGGGCTCGCGAGGGTGTCGCCCTGCCCCACCCGTTGCCCGGCGGCGACTTCCAGCGCCATGGGCAGGCCGGGATGGTACTGCGACAGGGGAACGCGCAACGTCCCCGACGGCCGCACGGCAAGGATCCCGGGAACGTCCTGTTCCCGCATCGGCGGAAAGGAGATGCCGAACCCGCGCACGAGCGCGGGGGGAGCGTCCGCGCGCGGGACCCGCCCTACTTTGGCGGCGGACCGAGCCACTGCCGCAACCGTCGGCACCCCTCCAGGACGCTCGGCAACAGGCGCTCCGCGTCTGTCGCGACGACGCCCGGATCGCCACACTCCCGGAACGCCCGGTACACGGCATCGCCGTCAAAGTCGACCGCGGCCAGCCTGCACGCGAGCGATTCCGGCCACCCGCCAAAGTCCTCGGCGGGCAGGAGGGCGATCCCCGCCTCGTCGAGCAACGTGCGCGCCAGCCTGGCCGAGGTGCGTATTCCGCGCTCGGCAAGCCGCCCGGCGAACGGCTGGAAGTTCGGGTACAGGTAGAACCCGCCCTGGCTCGGCAGGCACTCGACGCCGCACTCCAGGAGCCTCTCGCGGGTGACGGCGAGCACCGCCTCCAGCAACCGCGCGCAGTCGCGGACGTAGCGCCAGACCTCGGGGTCCGAGTAGGCGGTGACCGCGGCGTTCTGCACCGGCGCGCTGACGCACGAGTAGGTCTCGCTGATCACCGTCGCCAAGGTGTCGAAGACCCCCTGCAACGACGGGCCACAGCCGGCCGCGAAGCCGAGGCGCCACCCGCCCGCGCCGTGCGACTTGGAAAGCCCCCCGGTCACGATCACCCGCTCCGGGCAGTGGGTGCCGATCCCCGGGGCGAGCGGTCGGCCGCCGAAGCACAGCTGCGCGTAGATCTCGTCCGCGATCACGATGACGTTGCGGGCGCGGCACACCTCCGCGATGGGGCCCCACTCCGCATCGCCGTAGCACTGCCCGGTCGGGTTGCTCGGACTCGTCACGATCATCACGCTTTGCGCCGCCCCCGACTTGGCGAGCAGGCTGTCAAGGGCCTCCGGGTAGAGCCTGTACCCGGCCGCGAGGTCCGTCTGCAGGCCGAGCACAGGTTTCCCGGCGAGCCGGGCCTGCGGGCGGTAGCTCACCCACGCGGGCATCGGGAGGACCAGCGGCCCGTCCAAGGTGAGCAACAGCTGGTAGATCACCTCCTTGCTGCCGGGGGCGATGGCGATCCGCCGCGGGTCGAGGCTGTAGTCGCCCAGGTCCCGGAAGTGGGCGGCGATGGCCTCCCGCAACTGCGGCAGCCCAAGCGATGGCAGGTAGTCCTTCTGGTGCGCGTTCTCCGCGAGCGCCCTGCACATCGCCGGGTGGACCGGGAAGGGCGACTGTCCAAACCCCCAGAGCACGACCTCGCGCCCGGCCTCGACGAGCGCGCGGGAGCGCTGGTTGATCGCGAGCGTGGCCGACTCGGCAAGACCCTCCAGCGCCGGGTTGGTCCGCGCGGGCACGCCGGCCGGCACCGGGTCAGCCGGCACCGGGCACGGGCGCATCGGCCGCCATGTCGACACTCCTCCTGCGGCGCAGCTGCGCCCAGACGATGGCGGCAAGCAACGCCAGCGCCGGGAGGTAGAAGACCTCCTTCGGGGGCCTTGAGTCGTTCGGCAGCTCGACCCTCAGTATCTCCCAGTCGAAGTCGAGCCCGGCCTTCTCGGCCTTGCCGCCGAACGACAGCGAGTCGACATAGACGCGCCCGTCGTCCTCGGTGCGCATGACCAGGCCGGCGGACCGGTCCAGCCGCGCCTCGCCATCGGCGTCCGCCTCGCCCAGCGGCAGGACGACCGTCTTGGTCTTGACCTTGCCGCTCCCGATCTCCTCGCCCTGCGTCACCAGGCGGATGAGCCCGTCGTCCGGCGCGGCCGCCGCGATGTCGGCGACCTCGGCCGCCGGCGCCGGCATCAGCGGGTCCGCCACCCGGTCGAGCCAGTACCCCGGCCGGAACAGCGTCAGCGCGATCACCAGCAACCCGACGCCCTCCCACCAGCGGTTGCGCACCAAGAAATGGTTCTGCGTCGCGGCGGCGAACAGCATCATCGCGACGGTCGCGACGACGAAGACGAGAATCCCCTGCAGGACCCCGACGTCGATCAGGAGCAGGTCGGTGTTGAACAGGAACAGGAACGGGAGCAGCGCGGTGCGGATGTCGTAGGCGAAGCCCTGGATCCCCGTCTTGATCGGGTTCCCGCCGGAGATCGCGCTCGCGGCGAACGCCGCGAGCCCGACCGGCGGGGTGTCGTCCGCGAGGATCCCGAAGTAGAAGACGAACAGGTGCACGGCGATCAGCGGGAGCACCAGGCCGTGCTGGGCCCCCAGCTCGACGATCACCCCGGCCATCAGCGACGACACCACGATGTAGTTCGCCGTGGTCGGCAGCCCCATCCCGAGCACCAGGCTCATCACCGCGACCAGCAGCAGCATGAGCATCAGGCTCCCGCCCGAGACGAACTCGACAAACTCCCCGATGATCTGGTGCGCGCCGGTGAGCGACACCGACCCGATGATGATTCCGGCGACGCCGGTGGCGACGCCGATCGCGACCATGTTGCGCGCGCCGCCGACCATGCCGTGGACGAAGTCCCACCAGCCGCGCACGAGGTGCGGCTTGCACCCCATGTCGCCGCGGAACGCCGCCTTGATCGGGTGCTGCGTCACCACGATGAAGATCATCGCGGAGGTCGCCCAGAACGCCGAGAGCGCCGGCGACAGCCGCTCCAGCAGGATGCACCACAGCAGGATGACGATCGGCAGCAGGAAGTGCAGGCCGGTCACCGCGACCGACCCGACGCGCGGAAGCTCCTCGGTGTCCGACGTGATCTCGTCCTCGGGGAGGTCCGGGTGCCGGGCGGCGAGCCGCACCAAGAAGACGTAGATCGCGAGGAACACCAGGGTGGCCACGCCGGGCGCCGCCGGCGGCAACGCGCCCTTGACCCACCCCAGGCAGTAGTAGACAAAGGCCGCGAGCAGGAGGATGCCGAGGAAGCCGCTGACGAACCCGACCACCCGGCGCTGTAGCGTGACGAGCGCGGGCGGCTTCTTGAGTCCGCGCAGCCCCAGCTTGAGCGCCTCCAGGTGGACGATGTAGACCAGCGCAATGTACGAGATCACCGCCGGGAGGAAGGCGTGGCGGATCACGTCGGTGTAGGAGATGCCGACAAACTCCGTGATGAGGAAGGCGGCGGCGCCCATGACCGGCGGGGTCAGCTGGCCGTTGGTCGACGACGCCACCTCGACGGCCCCGGCCTTCTCGGCCGGCAGCCCGGTGCGCTTCATCAGCGGGATGGTGAACGTCCCCGTCGTCACGACGTTGGCGATCGAGGACCCCGAGTAGAGTCCGCTCATCGCGGAGGCGGCGACGGCGGCCTTGGCGGGCCCGCCGCGCATGTGCCCCAACAGGGCGAATGCCAGGCGGATGAAGTACGCCCCGGCCCCCGCCCTCTCGAGGAGGGAGCCGAAGAGCACGAACAGGAAGATGACCGACGCGGAGACGCCGAGCGCGACGCCGAACACCCCCTCGGTCTGCATCCAGTAGTGCCACAGGGCCTTGCCGGCGGACGCGCCCTTCCACTGGATCACGTCGGGCAGGAAATCCAGGTGCCCGAAGAACACGTAGAGCACGAAGACCCCGGCGATGACGAGCATCGGCAGCCCCAGCGCCCGGTAGACCGAGAGCGCGAGGATCGCAAGCCCGCAGGTGGAGGCGGCCATGTCCCACCCGGTCGGCAGGCCGGCGCGCGCCGCGATCCCCTCCTTGTTAAACAGGAGGTACCAGCAGGAGGCGACCCCGAGCGCGATCAGCGCCCAGTCGTAGAGCGGGATGCGCGTGTGCGTCGCCCGCTTGAACAGCGGGTAGCCCATCGCCGCGAGCGCGATCGCGAACGACAGGTGGATGACCCGGATCTCGGTGTTGTTGAGGACAAGGTTCGCCCCGAGGACCTGGCTCAGCCAGAACGGGATCTTCGACGCGACGTAGAGCTGGAAGGCCGACCACACGAAGGCCAGCCACAGCACGATCTTGGCCTCGATCCCCGAGAGGACCCGGGAGCCGATCTCGCTTTGCTCGGCAAGGTCGTGCGCCGCCTTGGCGCCGTCGGGGATGTCAGCTGATGTCGACACCGTCCGGCCTGCCGCTCGCCCGTCGGGCCGCCCTCCTCCCGGTAGGTCGCGCACCCGGGACGCCCAGGCGTCCCGGGTGCCGCACTAGGTCAGAGCCAGCCGCGCTCCCGGTAGTACTTCATCGCCCCGTCGTGCAAGGGGGCCGACAGGCCGTCCTTGATCATCTCCGACTCCTTCAAGGCGTTGAACGCCGGGTGCAGCTTGCGGAAGTCGTCGAAGTTCTCGAAGACCGCCTTGACCACGGTGTAGACGACGTGCTCCGGGACGTCCGAGGAGGTCACGAAGGTCGCGCCCACGCCGAACGTGGTCACGTCCCGGTCGTTCCCCTTGTAGGTGCCGCCCGGGATTCTCGCCGTCCGGTAGTAGGGGTTGTTCGAGACCAGGTTGTCGATCGGCCCGCCCTTGACGTCGACCAGCCTGACGTCGCAGGTGGTCGTCGCCTCGGTGATCGCCGCCGCCGGATGGCCGATGGTGTAGATCATCGCGTCGATCTTGCCGTCGCACAGCGCCTGGGCCATCTCGGCGCCCTTGAGCTCGGCCGCCAGCGCGAAGTCGCCCATGCCGATCCCGTACGCGTCCATGACGACCTCGGTGGTCGCCCGCTGCCCGGAGCCCGGGTTGCCGACGTTGACGCGCTTGCCCTTCAGGTCGGGAAAGCCCGACACGTCCACGTCGTCGCGCACCAGCAGGGTGAACGGCTCGGGGTGGACCGAGAACACCGCGCGCAGCTTCTTGAACGCGCCGGCGTCGGCGAACTTCGACGTGCCGTTGTAGGCGTGGAACTGCCAGTCCGACTGCGCGACGCCGAACTCAAGCTCGCCGGCGCGCACCGTGTTGATGTTGTAGACCGAGCCGCCGGTCGACTCCGCCGAGCAACGGATGCCGTGCTCCTTGCGGTCCTTGTTGACCAGCCGGCAGATCGCGCCGCCCGTCGGGTAGTACACCCCGGTGACGCCGCCCGTGCCGATGCTGACGAACTGCTGCTCCGCCGCGTCGGACGCCGCCGGAAGGGCAAGCCCCACCGCCGCCGCCAACATGGCCGTGCTCTTGACTGAAAACCTCATCGCTCCTCCTAGGTTGGTTTGCCGGCGCGCGGCGCCGACCGTTGGGGGGTATGATACCACCATTTTGCCCGGTCGGGTCCGGCGGTCTCGGACCGATGCCGGGGTCGTTGCCTGGGAGAGGTCCACCGGCAGGCGAGACCCGGTGTGATCCCCGCCACACACCGCGCCGGATCGTCCCATCCGGGCACCCCCTCTGCAGGGGCAGGCCGGGAGTCTGGTAGAATCTCGCCCGACGCATGCGAGTGATATTGCGATGAGTGAGACTGCACAGGCAGCCGGACCGGGTGCGATAGTGCAGGCAAGGCGAGAGGCGCCCCGCTCCCCCGCGAGGGCCGGTGTCCCCCGGGGTAACACCGACCGGCATGGGGAGACGCCGGATCGGCAGGCCAACTCGCGTTCGATGCCCGAGACAGACAAGACACGCCCGGCGAATCCGGACGATGAGGCCCTCGGGGAGGCGCTGACGCGCTGGCGGGAGGAGGCGCGTGTCTCATGCGAGGTGTTTGACGCCATCCGAGAGACACCCAACCGCATGCTCACCATCCTGACGGGAATGGGAACGTCCCGCTCCTATCTCACATCGGCATCCCTGCGTTGGGTGGCCGAGAACGTCGGACACACCCAGGATCTCCCCGTCTGGAAGGGAATGGAGGGAGATTTCGGGGAGGTCGCCTCATACGAGGGGGTTGAGGATGATCTGCGCCAATGCGCACCCGACTGGAGCCGGCAACTGCCCATGGTGCGCCACCTCGCGACCCATGCGCATCACCGGTTCTCACCGATAGTGGTTGCCGCCTGGAAGAGCTGGGTGAACGACCCGGTGTCGCATGTCTGGGTCGACGGGACCGCGATGGAGGACAGCGTCACAGGAGTGGCTTTGGATTCAAAGGCCTCCTACGCCAACCTTAGCCACAAGATCACGCGGTTCTACGTGCTGGACGGCCAGCATCGCCTGATGGCGATCCAGGGGTTTCAGGAGCTCCTGAAGAACCAGAGGCTCGATGGAAAAACGCCCGAGGGCGCGACCTTGGCCGACACGGGGATCACCCTTGCGGAAGTCGCCCGGGAACGCGACCCGCACCGGCCGCTCCACCTCCTGGGGAAGGAGGTGCCTGAGCTGTCATCGCTCATGGACGAGCTCATCGGCGTGGAGATCGTGCCCGCGGTCATTCAGGGCGAGTCGTTCCAGGCGGCGGTCCAGCGGTTGCGGAGCATACTGGTGCACTCCAACCGCGCGGCAAGGCCCAGTCCCGTGGGGACGAGCGCAACTTGACCCGGACAATCGCCTCGCGGATCGACGCACGATGGGTGGTGGCGATGCGCGCGTCACCAGTAACCGTGAGTCGCACCTCCGTTGGCTGGCGGCCGATGCGGGACGTCCCGCTCGCGCGCGCCGCAGGCAAGTGCGACTTGCACGCCGGTCGATGGTTGCCGAGTCGACACCGAGACGACCGCAAGGGCACTCGCCCGAACCAAGCAAGCGGGAAGGTCCCGGTTCGGGGACAGAGCCACCCGTGTCACTTGGGGCGCCTTGCGCATCGCCACAGAGAGGACGCAAAGGGCCACGTGAACGGTCCCGCGCAGTGCACACGGCCGGTGTCAGCCTCAGCGGTGATCACCCCGGGCGGCGAGCCGGCCCTGACCGCACCATGGTAAGGCTCCCCGCTGACACGGGCCGGCCCTTGGGATCAAGGGCGAGAATCGACCGAATCGGGCAGGATATCATCAAGGTCCCCCTTCCCCTCGGGGCGGTGGCCGGCATCAGGGACTACCGGATGTTCCGGGCTTCCGCCTTGAACGAGTGCATCGACCGGGTCATCAAGGCGGGGTTGCCGACCCACTCGCTGCTGAGCGCGCGGACGAAGCGACTGCACAGCATCCGCCGCAAGCTGTTCCAGCACTGCGCCAGGGAGCATCCCATCCAGCTGAGCAGGATGTACGACCTCATCGGACTCCGGGTGGTCTGCGACCACTTCGACGAGGCGATGAGATTCTCGGAGCGACTCGGGAAGCAAGGGTCGAGGGTCAACAACTACGTTGAGTCACCGCAAGCGACCGGGTACCGGGCGATACACCACATCCTGAAGATCCGGCAGTCGCTGTCCCCGGACCATTCGCACCCCGCGACGTTCGCCTTCGAGGTGCAGGTCAGGACCTACCACCAGAACCAATGGGCGATCTGGTCCGAATCGCACGGGGAAGAGGTGAAGGCAGGCCGGGCACCGGAGGATGTTCGCAGGCACCTGCTGCGCCTGTCCCACGTCATCGGTCAGTGGGAGGAGTCGAACCCGACACGCCGACAAGACGATCTCCCGCCCCGACCCGCCTCCGGGGAGCACAACCTGGCGATGATTCGCCGCCAACCATCCGGGAAGTTTGACGTCACGGTCTTCGACTTGCGGCGGTGGAGTGCGGCGTTCATGGAGCTGTTCCGGTGGGAGATTGAGGACAACCACGATGCCGACACGCTCCTTCTCTTCGGCTCCGCCGACCCCGACGGCCTGCTCAAGTTGCTGAAGGTGACCCACCAGTCGCAATTCGGAAGGGTCAGGGTGCCCGCTGACGTCGAGGCGAACGCGTCCCTTCGCTTTCAGTTCGACGAGTAGGGCCGGACCGCCGGACCTGGCGTGCGTACCCCCACCGGACGCCCGCCATTGGGATCGGGCGGAACGGCGTGGCCCCACCCGAGAACCTGTCAGCGTCTCAGCCGAAGGCCGCCCTGACCCGAAGACCCAGCGGGAGCCACGCCCAAGAGGTCGAACCGCACCGGCGTGGAATCGTGCCGCGACCGGCCGAGGCGAGACCCTTTGGGGGACAGGGGACTGTGCGGTCCTTCCCTCCCTGAGTTCAGGGGACGGACGATCACGCCGCCATCCGCACCAGGTCGGCGATGTCCCCCACCTTCCCTTTCGTGGACAGGTAGGCGATTCCCCGGTGCAGGTGCAGCCTGAACTGATGCGCCAGGGTCTGCGCATCCGTCGGCAGGCCGTCGCCCAGGCACCGCTCGACCAGCAGATGGAGCATCAGCTGGTCGTGCTCCCCCGCGAAGGTCTTCCAGCCCATCTCGACGTTGCTGTCGGCCACGATCTCCTGTGACTTGGGAAGCTTCGGTTCTGCCAGGGAGACCAAGAACGCCCAGCGGCACAAGGTGTTCCAGTTCCCGATGCCCGTGCGGCTCTTCAGCCGGATCAGCGCCTCCTTGTCCTTCTGGGGGAGCCGGATCCTCTCCAGCTCGTCAGGCAACCTCACTGCAGGTATCCCTCCCTGACCCGCGTCGTGCCGGCCCGGTCGTCGTGCTCCAAGCGATAGAACCGGCTCACCCTGCCCTTCAAGGCGTCGAGGTGTCTGCCGTGAATCTCCTGGTCGGTCGAGAACAGAAGCACCTGGTGGCTGGCATTCGGAAAGTACCTCCGCACCAGATGCTCGCGATGCGTGGAGTCAAGCCGTCCCAGCGGGGTGTCGATGGCGGTCGGGAGCGGCCGCCCCGACGCCTTCCCCATTCCCCACAGGATCGACACGGCGAGGAGCTGTCGTTCCCCGGCGGACAACCTCTCTATCGGGACCGGGTGACCCTCCCCGTCACGTAGCCGCACGCCGAAGGTCTCGGGGTCGATGGCGATGCCGGCAACCAACGCCTCCTTGCGTAGCAGGCTCTGGTAGTTCTCAAGCACCAGCGACTCGATGTGCCGGATGTGCTTGCGGGTCACGCGATCACGGAAGGCCGCCAGAGTCTCCCGGGCTTTGGCGCTGTGCGCAAGTATCCGCGCCCGCTCCTCGTCCTTGATCTCGCCCTCCGCCACCTCCGCGAGCAGGGACTGCAGGCGCGCCTCGCCCTGTCCGAGCTGCCTCGCGAGCAACTCGCGCTTGCCTTCGATCTCGGCCAGGTCGCGTTTGCTCCCGGCCAGCGAATCCTCCGCAGCCTTGATCCCGTCGAGGAGTTGCCGCACGTCGTCGTCTTTCGGGACGCTTGCCCACTCGAGCTCCGCGTCCTCGAGCTCCTGCGCAAGGGCGCCGTGACGGCCGAGCAGCTCTTGGGAACCCTCGGTCGCGCTCCCGATCCTCCCGTCAACGAGTGCCCGCAACGTGCGCCTGGCGTGTTCATCCATGGGGTTCTCTACCCCCCCCCCCC
>CAZZIL010000308.1:0-8840 GCA_964654265.1 uncultured Gammaproteobacteria bacterium
GTGCGCGTGTCGGGGGCGGTGGCCAGCCGGGGTTCCGGGCCTCCGCGGATGGCACCTTGGTCAGACCGTCACGGTCGTCCACCGGCACGGCGCCCGGCGGCTTGGAGTGTCTGCGCCCACTGATCCGCGGCGGCAACGCCGGCGGATCGCTGGAGCTGTCCGCGATTTCCCCCGCCGCCGCCTGACGGCTGTCATCGGCACACGACAGCCCGTGCGGGCTGTCTGCGGGCAATCGTGCCGGCCTCGGCGCGAGTGGCAGGGTGCCTGGCCGTCAGCCGGCGCCCCGCCTCGTGTTGTCGCCGGTGGTGACCGACCAGGCGTTGGCATCGACTCTGTCTGCGTGCCCCAGGTGACTGGGCCGGGTGCAGGGCGTGGCCACCTCTCGGGCGTTGGCGCCCGCTCCTCGACCAACCCCAAATCCGGGCGCGGCGCCGGGGCGCCGGGCTTCGTTGCCCGGGTTTCTCCGGCAGGCGGTCCGCGCCGGGATGTCCTTCCGTCCCTGCCCCGGGGCATGCCGCCGGTCGGCGGTCTCGGGCGGGCGTCTGTCGGCCGGCGCCGCGTCTTGTGCGGCGGGCGGCGAATTCTTGGGTATAATGCGCGCTTGCTTGGTTGCCATAAGGAGGAAACGATGGGCAAGAAAAGGTTGTGGACGCCGGCGCTGGCCGCGGTGGCGGTGTCGTTCTCGGGCGTGGCGGGTGCCGCGACCCTTGACGAGGTGCTGGACCGCGGCGAGCTGATCTGCGGGGTTGACGGGGGCCTTCCCGGGTTCTCCGCGCCGGACGACAGCGGCGTGATGAGGGGGATTGACGCCGAGACCTGCTACGCGGTGTCGGCGGTCGTCTTCGGCGACCCGTCGAAGGTGAAGTTCGTGCCGCTGACGGCCAAGGAGCGGTTCACGGCGCTCTCCTCGGGCGAGATCGATGTGCTGTCGCGGAACACGACGCACACGGTGACGCGCGACTCCACGCTGGGGATCAACTTCACCTACTACAACTTCATTGACGGCCAGGGCTTCCTCGTGAACAAGGCCCTCGGTGTGGGCAACGCGAAGGAGCTCAACGGCGCGCGCGTGTGCGTGCAGGCCGGGACCACCACCGAGCTGAACCTGGCCGACTTCTTCCGGGTGAACGGGATGAACTTCCAGGCGGTCGGCTACGACACCTCGGTGCAGACCCGCGAGGGCTTCATCAACGACGCGTGCGACGTGCTGACCTCGGACAAGTCCCAGCTGGCGGCGATCCGCAGCGAGCTGCCGGACCCGTCCGCGGCGGTCGTCCTCCCCGAGACGATCTCGAAGGAGCCGCTGGGCCCGGTCGTCCGCCAGGGGGACGACGAGTGGCTCAACCTGGTCAAGTGGACCATGTACAACCTGATCAACGCAGAGGAGCTCGGGATCAGCTCGGAGAACGCGGCGCAGATGGCGTCGTCCGACGACCCGCGCATCAAGCGGATCCTCGGGACCGAGGGCGAGGTGTGCAAGGGGATCAGCGAGTCCCTCTCGCAGGACTGCTTCCTCAACATGGTCAGGCTGGTCGGCAACTACGGCGAGGTCTACGAGCGCACGGTCGGCGAGAACACCCCGCTGGGCCTGACCCGGGCGGGCAGCCCCAACGACCTCTGGACGCGCACCGGGATCCTTTACGCCCCGCCCGCCAGGTAGGCGCGCGCACCGCTTGACTGCCGGGGCGACGTGAGAGGCGTCGCCCCGGCATTGTCCCTGCCCGCCGCCTGCCGGGCACGACGGGTCCCCCGGGACCGGGACTGATGGCTCAGGCCGGCGGCCCGGGCAGCCGCATTCCCCCGCACCGCGACCCGCGGGTGCGGGCGCTCTTCTTCCAGGCGGTCGCGCTGGCCGCGGTCGTCTGGTTCGTCTACACGGTGATCGACAACACGATCACCAACCTGGAGGCGCGCGGCATCAAGACCGGGGTGTCGTTCATGAACACGGTCGCCCCGTTCGCGCTCCCGCTGGACTTCTCCCCCTTCATCGACTACACGCTCGGCGAGAGCAAGTACTGGCGCATCTTCGTCATCGGCATCCAGAACACGGTCATCGTCAGCGTTCTGGGCATCGCCGCGGCGACCGTCCTCGGGTTCTTCATCGGGATCGTGCGCCTGTCGCCGAACTGGCTGCTCTCCAGGATCGCCGGGATCTACGTGGAGGTGTTCCGCAACACCCCGTTGCTGCTCCAGCTGCTGTTCTGGAACTTCGCCGTGTTCCTGGACGTGTTCCCGGCGGTGCGCGACAGCTGGACCTTGGGGGAGGGGGTCGTCGTCAACAAGGTCGGGCTGATCCTCGCGCGCCCGGAGGTCACCTCGTGGGCGGTCTTCGCGGTCGCCGTCGCGGTGTTCGTCGGCGCGGTCACGGCGCACATCGTGCTGCGGCGCCGCGCGAAGGCGCACCTGGACCGCACCGGCGAGCAGCTGCCGGTCGGGCGCCGCCTCCTGCTCCTGTGGGCGGTGTCGATCGCGGTCCTCTTTGTCCTGGTCGGCGCCTCCGTCGCCTGGGAGGCGCCGACAAGGGGGACCTTCACCTACGAGGGCGGGATGACCGTCCCGCTGCCGGCGTTCGTGCTGTGGTTTGCGCTGACGGTCTACACCGCGGCGTTCATCGCCGAGAACGTGCGCGGCGGGATCCTGTCGGTGTCGAAGGGTCAGACCGAGGCGGCGATGTCGCTGGGCTTCCACTGGCTCAAGACGCTGGAGCTGATCATCATCCCGCAGGCGATGCGGGTGATCATCCCGCCGACGATCAGCCAGTACCTGAACCTGACGAAGAACTCGTCGCTGGCGGTGGCGGTGGCCTACCCGGAGCTCGTCAACGTGTGGGCGGGCATCGCGCTCAACCAGACCGGGCAGGCGCTGATCATCATCGCGATGACCATCGCCGTCTACGAGATGCTCAGCATGCTGACCTCGGCCGCGCTGAACTACTACAACAGCCGGGTGCAGCTGACCGAGCGATGAGCGCGTCGGCCGGGAGGAGGACCGCCGCCCCGCAGTGGGCGCTCTGGGCGCGCGCCAACCTGTTCTCCAGCCCGCTCAACATCGCCCTGACCGCGCTGAGCGTGTGGATCCTGTGGGTCGTCTTCGTGCCGCTGGCGCAGTGGGCGCTGGTCGACGCGAGCTTCACCGGGTCCGACCGGTCGGTGTGCGACGCGAACCCGGACGGCGCCTGCTGGACCTTCATCCGCGTGCGCTTCCTGCAGATCATGTTCGGGCTGTACTTCGCGGCGAACCCGGACCAGGTCTGGCGCCCGGCGCTTGCGCTGGCCCTGCTGGTGGCGCTCGCCTGGCCGCTGTTCGTCGAGTCCTTCCGGCACAAGATGGCGCTCGCCGCCGGGCTCCTGCTGGTGTTCCCGTCCGTCGGCTTCGCGCTCATCCACGGCGCCTGGCTCGGGCTCGACGTCGCCGACACCTCCCAGTGGGGCGGGCTGATGCTGACCTTCGTCCTCGCGTCGATCGGGATCGTCGGCGCCTTCCCCCTGGGGATCGTCCTGGCGCTCGGCCGACGCTCCGAGATGGTCGTGATCCGGTCGCTGAGCGTGTTCTACATCGAGCTGATCCGCGGCACGCCGCTGATCACGTGGCTGTTCATGGCGTCGGTGATGCTTCCGCTGTTCTTTCCGTCGGAGGTCGACTTCGACAAGGTGGCCCGCGCCCTGGTCGCGATCACGATGTTCCAGGCGGCCTACACCGCCGAGGCGATCCGCGGCGGCCTGCAGGCGATCCCGAAGGGGCAGTTCGAGGGGGCGCAGGCGCTCGGCCTGGGCTACTGGCGCCTCAACATCCTGGTGGTGTTGCCGCAGGCGCTGAAGATCGCGATCCCGGGGATCGTCAACTCGCTGATCCAGCTGGTCAAGGACACCACGCTGGTGTCGATCATCGGTCTGCTCGACCTGCTCAACATGTCGCGGAACGCGAGCCGCTCCTCGGAGTGGATCGGGATGGACCGGGAGGCCTACGTCTTCGCGGCGGCGATCTTCTTCATCGTCTGCTACCTGATGTCGAGGTACAGCCGGGGGATCGAGCGGCGGCTCAGCGTCGGCCACCAACGCTAGCGGCGCAACACACGGGAGGGACACATGGCAACAGGGAACGAGGCGGGAGACGCCACCGGCGGGGCGGGCGCCCCGGCGGGATCGGGGGCGGCCAAGGACCGCGACAAACTCGCGGTCCGGATGGTCGGCGTGAACAAGTGGTACGGGGACTTCCAGGTGCTGAAGGACATCAACCTCGACGTGAGCGTCGGGGAGCGGATCGTCATCTGCGGCCCCTCCGGGTCGGGGAAGTCGACCCTGATCCGATGCATCAACCACCTGGAGGAGCACCAGGAGGGGTCGATCCAGGTCGACGGCGTCGAGCTGACCAAGGACATCAAGCGCATCGACGAGATCCGCCGCGAGGTCGGGATGGTGTTCCAGCACTTCAACCTGTTCCCGCACCTGACGATCCTGCAGAACCTGACGCTCGCGCCCATCTGGGTGCGCAAGATGGCGAAGGCGGAGGCGGAGGAGATCGCGATGGAGTTCCTCGCCAAGGTGCGCATCCCCGAGCAGGCGCAGAAGTATCCCGGGCAGCTCTCGGGCGGGCAGCAGCAGCGCGTGGCGATCGCGCGCAGCCTGTGCATGCGCCCGCGCATCATGCTGTTCGACGAGCCGACCTCGGCGCTCGACCCGGAGATGGTCAAGGAGGTGCTCGACATCATGATCGAGCTCGCGCAGGAGGGGATGACGATGCTGTGCGTCACCCACGAGATGGGGTTCGCCCGCTCGGTCGCCGACTGCATCATCTTCATGGACGAGGGCGAGATCATCGAGAAGAACGAGCCGAGCGAGTTCTTCGCGAACCCGCGCAACGAGCGCACCAAGCTGTTCCTGAGCCAGATCCTCTGACGCCCCCGCCGCCCCCGGGGGCTTCCCGGCGGTGGAGGTAGAATCCGTCCCCATGCCGTCGGAGCGCAGAAAGATCCTGGTCACAAGCGCGTTGCCCTACGCGAACGGCGACATCCACATCGGCCACCTGTTCGAGGACATCCAGGCGGACATCTGGGTGCGCTTCCAGCGCCTGGCGGGCAACGAGGTCCACTTCGTGTGCGCGGACGACGCGCACGGGACCCCGGTGATGCTGCGCGCGGCCGCGGACGGGGTCACCCCGGAGGAGCTGATCGGGCGCATGCGCGAGGAGCACGTGCGCGACTACTCGGCGTTCGGGATCTCGTTCGACAACTACCACTCGACGCACAGCGAGGAGAACCGCGCGCTGGCGGAGGAGATCTACGGCCGCCTGCGGGACGCCGGCCTGGTCGAGGTGCGCGAGGTCGAGCAGCTGTTCGACCCCGAGGAGGGGATCTTCCTGCCGGACCGCTACGTGCGCGGCCAGTGCCCGCGGTGCGGCGCCCAGGACCAGTACGGCGACTCCTGCGAGTCGTGCGGCGCGGCCTACTCGACGCGCGAGCTGGTGGAGCCGCGCTCGGCCATCTCGGGGGCGGTCCCGGTGTGGCGCAAGTCGGACCACCACTTCCTGCGCCTGGGCGAGCAGGGCGGGATGCTCCGCGAGTGGATTGGCGCGGAGCTGCCCGACCCGGCCGGCCGCGGGGCGAGCCTGCCCCGGCTGCAAAGCGAGGTCCGCAACAAGCTGGACGAGTGGTTCCGCGACGGCCTCAGGGACTGGGACATCAGCCGCGACGGCCCGTACTTCGGGTTCAGGATCCCGGGGACGGAGGACAAGTACTTCTACGTGTGGCTGGACGCGCCGATCGGTTACATGGCGAGCTTCCGCAACCTCTGCGACCGCGAGGGGATCGACTTCGACCGCTTCTGGCGCGACGGGGACGGCACGGAGCTCTACCACTTCATCGGGAAGGACATCCTCTACTTCCACGCGCTGTTCTGGCCGGCGATGCTGCACAACAGCGGGTTCCGGAAGCCGACCCGGCTGTTCGCGCACGGGTTCCTGATGGTCGACGGCGAGAAGATGTCGAAGTCGCGCGGCACGTTCATCACCGCGCGCAGCTGGATCGAGCAGGGACTCAACCCGGAGTGGCTCCGCTACTACTTCGCCGGCAAGCTCAACGACCGCATCGAGGACGCGAACCTCGGGCTCGACGACTTCGTCAACCGGGTGAACAGCGACCTCGTCGGCAAGCTGGCGAACATCCCCAGCCGGGTCGCCGGGTTCTTGGCGAAGCACTTCGACGGGGAGCTGTGCGCCCCGGACGAGCGCTGGATCGAGCCCGATGCCGCGAGGCTCGCCGGGCTCTACGAGGACCGGCGCTTCTCCGACCTGGTGTTCGAGGTGATGCGGCTGGCCGAGACGGTCAACGCCCGCATCGAGCAGGCAAGGCCCTGGGACCTCGCGAAGGGCGAGGCCGGCCTGCCGGAGCTGCGCCGGGTGTGCTCCTGCGCGCTCGAGTCGTTCCGGGTGCTGTGCGTCCTGCTCAAGCCGATCCTGCCGGCCTTCGCCGCGGCCGCCGAGGAGTTCCTGCGCACCGGGCCGCTGGCCTGGGACGACATCGGCGCCCCGCTGGCCGCCGGGCACCGGATCGGGCGCTACCCCCACCTGATGCGGCGCGTCGACCGGAAGACGGTCAACAGGCTGCTGGAGGCGAACCGCGCGCCGGATGCGGCGACGGCCGCCCCGAAGGCGGAAAAGGCAAAGCCGAAGCCCAAGGGGCAGGACACCCCCGGACCGATCGGAATCGGCGAGTTCGCCAAGGTCGACATGCGGGTGGCGGAGGTCCTGGAGGCCCACGAGGTCGACGGGTCCGACAGGCTGCTGCGGCTGGTGCTGGACGTCGGCGACACCCGCAAGACGGTGTTCGCCGGGATCAAGGGACATTACGCCCCCGGCGACCTCGCCGGACGGCAGGTGGTGGTCGTCAACAACCTCGCCCCGAGGAAGATGCGGTTCGGCACCTCCGAGGGGATGGTGCTCACCGCCGGGGACGACGACCAGGTGCGACTCCTCGCCCCCGCCGGGAAATGCCCCAACGGCTCGCGGATCTCCTGACCGCGGCCCGTGGCGCGCGGGTATAGAATTCCGCCATGAGGATCTGCCTGTTCGGCGGCACCGGCTTCATCGGCTCGCGCCTGGCGGCCCTGCTGGCCGAGGCGGGTCACGAGCTGGTGGTCCCGGCGCGCGACCGGGAGCGGTGCAAGCGCGACCTGATCGTGCTTCCCGGGTTGGACCTGGTGCAGTGCGACGTGCTGGAGCCCAAGTCGATCGACCGGGTGATCCGCGGCTGCTCGGTGGCGGTCAACCTGGTCGGGATCCTCAACGAGGGCGGGCGGCACACGTTCGAGTCGGTCCACATCGAGTTCAACCGCAAGCTGGCGGAGATCGCGGCACGCCACAAGGTGCGCCAGCTGGTCTACGTGAGCGCGATCAACGCCTCGACCGGGGCCCCGAGCAAGTACCTGCGCAGCAAGGGGAAGGCCGAGGCGATCGTCAAGTCGGTGATGGGCGGGGTCCGCCACACGATCATCCGCCCCTCGGTCGTCTTCGGCGCCGGCGATTCGTTCACCGCGCTGTTCGCCCGGCTGCTCGGCCTTTTCCCGGTGATGGCGCTGCCGTGCCCGGGCGCGAAGTTCCAGCCGATCTGGGTCGACGACCTGGCGCGCCTGGTCGCGTTCGCGATCGGCAACCGGGACTTCCACGACACGGTGTCGCTCGCGGGCGGCCCGGAGACGATGGACCTGAGGGCCGTCATCGACAAGATCGCGGCCGCGACCGGGCGCCGGCGGCCCGTCGTCCCGCTCGGCCGGGTGCCGTCGCTCATCCTGGCGAAGACGGCCGAGATGCTCCCGTTTGTCGACATGCTCAGCGTGGACAACTGCGACTCGATGTCGGTCCCCAGCGTCTGCGGCGAACAGAACGCGGCCGAGAGGCACCTGGGGACGCTGATGTCGCTCGACGCCGAGCTGGGCATGCGCTTCGGCCACTCATCCGCGTCACGCTTCCGCATCGACGAGCTTCGCCACCAGGCGCGACGTTGAGCGGGCCGGACCTCGCGGGGATGCGCGCCTACCTGGTCGGCGGCGCCGTCCGCGACCGGCTGCTCGGGGTCGGCAGCCACGACAACGACTACGTGGTGGTCGGGGAGACCCCGGAAGGCATGTCCCGCCGCGGGTTCAGGCCCGTCGGCAAGGACTTCCCTGTGTTCGTGCACCCGGGGACGGGCGAGGAGTACGCGCTGGCACGCACCGAGCGCAAGTCGGGCAAGGGTCACCAGGGGTTCACCTTCCATTGCTCGCCGGAGGTGACACTCGAGGAGGACCTCGGCAGGCGCGACCTGACCGTCAACGCGATGGCGATGGACGCCGACGGGAACGTGATCGACCCGCACGGCGGCCGCGCCGACCTGCGCGGACACTTGCTCAGGCACGTCTCCGATGCGTTCCAGGAGGACCCGTTGCGGGTCTTGCGGGTCGCGCGGCTGCAGGCGCGCCTTGGCTTCGACATCGCCGCGGAGACCCGGCGGATGATGCTGAAGATGGTGGGGCGGGGCGACCTTCAGGAGCTTTCCGCCGAGCGGGTCTGGGCGGAGATCCAGAAGGGGCTCGCGGAGAGCAGGCCGTCGGTGATGCTTCGGACGCTCCAGGAGCTTCGCGCCCTCGGTTTTGTCGCGCCGGACCTCGCGCGCGTGTGGGACGAGCCGGTCGACGGCGCGGATCACCTGCCGTGGGGGACCCGGGGCGAGCGGGCCGCGGCGTTCGCCGACCTTTGCGCGCAGGCCCGGTTGCCGCCGGAGGCCGTCCTTGCCGGGGCGCTGTGCCGGACCGGGAGGGACTCGGCGGAGTCCGCCGTGATCGCGAAGGCGACGTGCGCCGGTCTCAAGG
>CAZZIL010000309.1:0-3192 GCA_964654265.1 uncultured Gammaproteobacteria bacterium
AGCCAGTAGACGTCATCGCCCGACATCCCGAAAAGGATGTCGTTGCCCCCCGCGTCCGCATCGAAGTGGTCGGTCTCGGACGGGGTGCCGTGCAAGAAGTCGCGGCTGCCGCCGCCGCGGATCCGGTCAGGCCCGGAGAAGTGAACAACCAAGTGGAACGGACTTCTGACGCTGGGACCCGCCGCGGCCGCATCGGTCGCCTCCGACGCCTGAACATCGCCTTCGGCGGGCTTGGCCGCGACCTCGGCATCGGACCCGGACCCGCCTTCCGCCTCGTGGGCTTGCGCCAAGCTGGCCAGTTGGCCTGCGGTGCCGGCCGATGCCGCGTGCTTCCCGGCCGGGTGGTCGCCCCCTGCTCCCGTCACCGGACGCTCCGTAGTCCCGTCCTCGCTGGCGGGAACGGTCACCGCCAAGCGCTCCGCGCCGTGCCGCACCCGTGGCGTTCGGCCATTCGCAAGCAGACCCTCGCTCCGGATGGATGCGCCCTCGGCTAGCCAAGTCCGGGCCGGGGCATCGGCATCAGGGAAGACCCGCCAGTCGACATGGGACACCCGAGGAGTTGTGTGGTCGGAAAAACGGGGGCGCGCAGCTTGCCCATTCCCCAAAGGGTCAAGCAGACCGGCACTCGCAGGGCCCTCCTCACCAGAGTGCGCCCTCGCCTCGCCCGGGGAGAGGATGGGGTCTCCGGCCAGTTCTGCCACCACAGACGTTCCCGTTCGTGGGAGGACTCCTGTAGGCACAGCGTGCGGCTCGTCCACGCCCTCCCACCCTGTCTCAAACACGAGCCAGTCGCTGACTGTCGTGTCGATTCCGGGGGAGTGCGACAAGGACGCAACACCCTCCGGGGGTGTTCCCCCCGCCGGGCGCGGGCCTTCGCCCGACGTGGTCCCGGGAGCGGAGACCGTCGGCGTCGGCGCGAACCCAAGCCTTCTTGCCAGCTCGCTCCAGAGGCGGAGGACTGCCTGGCGCACGTTGCCCATGACGGACACCCGGTCGGGGGCATCCGTCTGTTCACTCGCACCCAAGCCGGAACCCGTCAGGGGCATCGCGCATCCCTCCGAAGTTGAGGACTGACAGCGACCACCGGGGGAACCGCCGAGGGCAGGCGGTGCCGGACCGATGCCGTCACGGGATGCGTACCCGCCCCGAGAGGGCGAGACGGATGCGCATGGGAAGCGGGCCACGGACTGGGCGACCCTCTCCGCATTCCCGCTGACTGGCGATTCGTGCCGCCCACCAGCCCGCGGTCACGGCTGTCCCGTGCGGGCACGGTTCTGCGAGGGACGCCCCCCGTCGCCGCCAGTGCCACGCGAAGTGAGACCCCAAGGACAACACCTCGTTGCGGGGATCGGGCACGCTCTGCGGACTTCCTCGCGAACCCACCAGGCAGATGGGCCGGGCCGGGATGCTCGCACCCGGCAACCAGCCCGGCAGAACAAACCCTGCCATTCGGCCGGTACCCCGTACCGATCGGTCATGGGCCCCCGCCATCCCCCTTCCTGCTGGTGCGACACTGTCTGATCCTCAACGGGTCCGAGTCTACACAAGGGCGGCCCTGGTGTCAACCGAATCACCCGCGGCGATGTTGTCGGTCACACGCTTGACAGGGGGAATGGTACGGGGCAAGGCACCCTTCGAACGACTGCTCCGGTCGGGACACCAGCCAACGTGCTCGGACCAGGTGCCACCCGGGCGTCAACCTCCCTCGTGGGCGGCGGTGGCTACGGCGAACACGCTGTCCGCCATCCGAGCCTGTCGCCAACCAACCCGCATGACTCGTCACGCGAAGCGAAACCTCTGGTAGAATGCCCACCGAACTGACCGAGAGGTCTGGGAAGCCGCATGACAACGAAACAGAAGGACGTGACTCCCGCGGTAACCTAGCTATCCCAACTTCAGTTTCTTTCATGCCCCGGTCCGTGGTATAATGTCGTTTTGACGTTGAGGAGGGCAGAGGATGTCTCACACGAAGATCGGTCTGGAGGAGCGCCGGGCGATCGCGAAGTGGTACGGGACGGTGAGTGTTCCGCAGATGGCGGCCCGGTTGGGCCGCAACAAGACCTCGCTGTATGACGAGATCCGCGCGAACGGCGATGTTCGCGCGGGCGCGTCCCCGGGCGCGCGTTTCCGCCAGTCGGACTACACGTATGACGCGGAGGTTGCGCATCCGCGCGCGTGCGCGCGTCGTGCGCGCACGGGCGTGGACGGGAAGTCGGACGAGTTGAAGTCGGCGGCGCTGGCGTTGCTGGCGAAGCGCCGGAGTCCGAAGCAGGCGAGCATGACGTTGAAGCAGCAGGGGAGGCCGGCGAGTCACGTGTGGGTTCACCGTCTCTTGGTTTACCTGGTTGCGACGGGGGTGTTGCCGTTGAGTTGCCGCCGTCGCCGGGGCCGCAAGGCGCGCGCGGCGGTTGCGCCGGGCGGTCGCGCGGCGATCGCGAACCGGAAGTCGGTCGCGTGCCGTCCGATCGAGGCGTTGTTGCGCAGCGAGCCGGGTCACTTCGAGGTGGACCTGATGCTTGGCCCGAGGGGCAGCGGCGTGGTGTTGGTCGCGGTGGATCGGATGACACGGAAGATGTATGTCCGGCGGTTGCGTGACCGTTGCTCGTTCCGTGTGTCTCGCGCGGTGGTGGAGATGTTGCGCGGGACGGTGGTTCGGACGATCACGTCGGACAACGGCGGGGAGTTCGCGCGTCACGAGGCGGTGAGCCGCCGCCTTGGCGCGGGGTGGTATTTCTGCGACCCGGGGGACCCGGGCGCTCGCGGGACGGTTGAGCACGCGATCGGCCGGTTGCGGGACTACTTCCCGAAGGGGACGCCGTTGCCGGCCTCTTGCGTGCGGGAGCTGGCGCTGGCGGCGGACCGCATCAACACGGGCCCGATGGCGGTTCTTGGCCACGAGACGCCGGACGCGTACCACTGGGAGATGGTGGACGGCGCGGGTCTTCCTCTGGCCGCCTGAGTTTCCGCGTGTTTGCGGCGCGCCCGCCGCGGTGCGCGCCGTTGCCGGGTGCCGGCCGGCGGTGCGGGCCGTGTGCGCCCGCGCGTCCGGGGACGGCTTCCCGGTGTTCGCCGCCCTGGCCGGCGCGTTGCGCCGGCGTTCCCGGAAAGGCATTGACGCCTTCGCGACCGGGGGGCTTGCGCGCCCGCGTCGGCATCGCGGCTTGCGGTGCGGGCCGTGTGCGCCCGCGCGCC
>CAZZIL010000310.1:0-10188 GCA_964654265.1 uncultured Gammaproteobacteria bacterium
CAGTCCTCCGGTCCCGTGAGAGCGGAGCCCCGGCAGGAGAACCGCGACGCCGAGGAAATCCGCCGCCTTGACGCCAAGATCCGACTCGCGGTCGAACGCCTGACACACGGGCTTGAGACGCGAACGAGGTCGCCCGAGGAGCTTGCGCGGGAACGCTGGGCAAAAGTTCCCCGGCGGACCGAGTCCGAGATGCGGGAACTGCTGGAGACTGAGCTGTCGCGGTACCCGACTCTTCGGCATGGATGGGACGGCTACTCCGCCAAGCCGGCTTCCCCGGGTTCGTTGACGGATGCCCGGAAGTTCCTGTCGATGCGGCCGACAGACATCCCGTTGCCATACCCGGCCTTGGACACGGAGGGCGAGGTGGAACTCTGCTGGAACAGCGGGGACCTGTCTGTGGCGGTCATGTTCGAGGGCGACGGGAAGTTCCACTTCGTTGTCTTGCGGTACTCGGGGGGAAGGAAGACCGGGCGGGACGGGGCGGATGATTGCCCGATCGATTCCGGGTGGCCAGAGGCGCTCGCCGGACCCCTGCGGGAGCTGTGAGTGGCGCGGACGCCTAGGGTGGCAGACCTGTCGTGCAGGGATGTCGAGATCGCTTACGGAGACAGCGGGCGCAAGTGCGTCCACTACCGGGAGCTTTTCCCTGACGGTGAATGCGAGCGTTGCTCCGTGAGCGACCACTCCCCCGGGTTGGCCGGCGACTCTGAATTGCGCCGGTGGTGTGCCACCAGGCGGTCCAGCGGCGTCGCCGGCGCGCCCAGCCGACGCCGGACCGTCGCGCCGTCGCGCGACTTCTCCCCCGGCTTTGCGTTGGCCTCGAACAGGCCCGACAGCGTGCACAGCGAGCCGTACGGCGTCTCCAGCGTGGCGAACTGGGCGCGGGTGTCGAAGCGCCCGTACCCCACCACCCGGCGAACCCGCGTCCAGTTCTTCTGCTCCACGCGCGCGTTGTCGTTCTTGTGGCGCGGACGGCTGCGCGTCAGCGACAGCCCGCGCTCCTCGCAGAACCGAACCATGTGGTGGTTGATGAACTCGCTCCCGTTGTCGCTGTGGATCCCCCACGCCGGGAACGGCAGCCGCCCCAGGAGCGCCGACAGCGCCGACACCACGTGCGATGCCGCGGCGCCGAACACCGGGGCCGCGCACGTCCGCCCGGTCGCGACGTCAACCGCGTTCAGCGTCCAGATGAAGCGCCCCCCCGGGCGCTCGCCGCAGTGCGCCACCAGGTCGACCTCCACCGGCACCGGCGACGGGCCGCGCGGGCGGCACATCGACACCGGGATCGTGTGACGAAGCATCCGCGATCGCTGCATCGCGCTGTGCGTCTTCCGCCGCAGGTTCCGCCGGCGGCCGCGCAGCCGGCGCTCCAGCTGCCGGCCGCTGATCCGCGACAACTCGGCCTTCACCGCCTCCGTGCACCCCGGAACGTGCCGTCCCGCGTGCGGAAGGCACAGCGGCATCTGCGCCGCCAGCCGCTCCGACGAGGGACGACCCACGCGCTTCCAGATCTCGTGCGCCACGTCCATCGCCTGGTCCGAGTACACGGGCCGATGCCGCTTGCGCGTCTTCACGAACGGCCCCGCGCGCACGCTCAACAGCCCGATCAGGTACTTCCGGTGATACCCGGTCGCCTTCGCCAACTCGTCCAGCAGGCGCGTCTTCTCCGACCGCGCGCACTTGCGGTAGGCCTCCACCAAGGCGTCCCGGTGGCGGTGAAGGTTGAAGCGGTTCCCCAGCATGGCATCCCCCGTGTCCTTGGTCCGGGGAAGCGACGACAGGCGGCTCTTCGGCCCCGTCGTCAGGTAGGCCTTTTCGTGTCCTGACGTCCCTCCTTGGGTAAGATTTTAGCCGTCGTCACTCGACATGTGTCTGGTCCGCGCCAAGTGTGCTATACTCCGGGTCATGATCCACCATGGCGGCGTGCACGAGCGGTCCTGCGGAATGTTAGCGTGGCGACATGTCACCCAGCGGTGCTTGGTCAAGGACACGAGACCGGGACGAAGCGCCGTGTCCGGAGCGGACGTGTCGCCAATCGCACCTCGCCTTGGCGTGCCTGTGATCGGTGCGGCTGTCAGGGCCGGCGCGGATCGCGACCACACCCGGCGAGGTCTTGCGCGCAGCCATGTCGAGGTGGGATCTGCCAGGGAAAGCGGATGCGGTAGCACACCACAAGCCAGAGTTCTCCGTATGGTTCGCGGCACCAGTGCGCGTGCACGCGCGACTCAACCGGTCTGTCACGGTGGCATCTCGCGGACTCAACGGGGTCTGGGCCGTGCCGACCTCCTCGCGATCGCCACCGCAAACGGTGTTTTCGCGAAAGGAGCCTGATCAATGGCCTCCAAGGAAAGACAGTTCCTTCAGGCACTCGAGGACCTGTTCGTTGGGGCCACCGTGGAAGGCGATTCCGGTTTCGTCAACCTGCTTCGCATAAAGCGCGCCCACTTCGAGAAGATCAGGAACTCCCTTATGGAGGAAGTCGACAGCCGGGTGGAGAAGGACGCCCCCTTCCGGGAGGAGCTGTTCGACAAGCTCCACACCTTTTTCTCCCGCTACTTCTGCGAGAGCGGCTCCGTGTACTTCCGCAACCTGCCGGCATTCTCCGGCGTTTACGCCCGGATCCACTCCGGGGACCAGGATGTGTCGCTGGCATGGAAGACCCGCATGCTCTACTATGTCAAGTCGGACGTGCTTGTCCAGAGCATGCCGGTCCGCCTGCCGGACGGGGAACCCCACCACTCCAGGGAGTTCCATTTCGACGCGGGAAAAATCGCGAACAAGCGCAACAACGAGCGAAGGCAGTTCGTCCACGAGTTCGCCGGGATACACAAGGCTCCCCGTCCCGTCGTCTGTCTCAAGGTCTCCTACTCGGAGAACGGGAAAAAAACCCGGCACGACGACATTGTCAAGAAGGCGAGGGAGCACGGCGTGGACCTCACCGCGGAGTCGCTTGAGGCCGCCTGCCACGTGTTCGCGAAGCAGACCGAGGTGGACTTTTTCATCAACAAGAACGCCGGGGGCTTTCTGCGCGAGCAGTTTTTCCTCTGGCAACACCAGTATGTCCTTGACGAGCGCAACCTTTTCGACGAGGACCGGCTTCGCCAGCTCCGGCACATCAAGGAGATCGCCCACTTCATCATCGACTTCGTCTCCCAGTTCGAGGACGAGACCCGCAGGATGTGGGAAAAGCCCAAGCTCGCGCGCAACGTGAACTATGTCGTGACCATCGACAGGCTGTCCGATGCCCAACGGGCGCGGGTTGCCAAGCACAAGGGCGTTCGCGCGCAGATCGCGGAGTGGCAGGAGCTTGGCCTGGTCGGCGATGATTTCACCGCGAAACGCCTGTCCGCGGGGGAAGGCACCGCAAGGAAAGACGGCAAGGCACGCCCCAGGGAGAAGTCCCTGCCGATCGACACCCTGCACTTCAAGGACATCGAGTCCGACATCCTGGGCGACTTGGGCGACCTGGACACCGCCTTGGACGGGGAACTGATCCACAGCGAGAACTGGCAAGCCCTCAACACTGTCCTGCCAAGGTACCGGGGACAGGTCGCCTGCATCTACATCGACCCGCCCTTCAACCTGAAGTCCGGGGACCAGTTCGACTACCGGACAAACTACAAGGATTCCTCCTGGCTCACGCTTCTGGAGAACCGCGTGACACTCGGCAGGCACTTCCTCGCCACCACCGGGAGCATCTTCGCGCGTTGCGGGCACGACGGGAACCACCTGCTGCGCGCCCTTCTGAACGAGGTGTTCGGGACCGAGAACTACCGGAACGAGATCGTGGTCCGCAGGGCCGAGGTGCAGAAGGGCGAGCTGATGAAGCAATTCAAGGACATGAGGGCGATGATGGTGAACTACGACAACCTGTACTGGTACTCGGTGAGACCCGACTCCCGGTTCAATTTCATCATGAAGGCCGCGGACGAGGCGCAAGGCAAGGCACAGTGGCACGCGTTCTGGAAGGCGGAGGACAGGCCGAACCTGCGCTACAAGCTTCTTGGCGTCGACCTGAAGGCGCACGGGAAGGGGCAGTGGATGTGGGAAGAGGACAGGGCCCGGCGCGCGGTGAAGAACCACGAGGACTACCTGAAAGAGCACGCCCGATCTGGGGTCTCCCTTCTGGAGTACCACGAGCAAAACCGGACGGCAGGGAACGGGAAACCCCTTGAGTTCATCCGGGGCGGCGGGGAGGGCGCAAAGGTATCGTCGGTGAAGTACTGGATGCCACCGCGCGAGTCCGTGATCTCCGACAACAACTGGATGGACATCAAAGGCTACTCGAACACCACGCGCTTCGACACGGAGAACTCCGAGGCGCTACTGTCCCGAATCATCCGTCACATCCCCGCCGAGGGGGAGACCGTGCTGGACTTCTTTGCGGGAAGCGGGACAACGCAGGCGGTCGCCCACAAGCACGGGAGAAAGTGGCTGGGCGTGGAGATGGGGGCGCACTTCCACTCGGTGTTGCTTCCACGGATGAAGCGGGTGCTGGCAGGTGAGCAGTCGGGTGTCAGCCGAGAGGCGGGCTTCGCGGGGGGCGGGGCGTTTGTCTACTACTCTCTGGAGCAGTACGAGGACGTCCTGCGCAACGCCCGGTACAAGGGCAGCGAGCCCGTGCTCATCGACAGCGGGGAGTCCCCGTTTTTCCAGTACGTGTTCTTTGGTGACAGCAAGCTTGCCTGGGCAGTCACGACCGGTGGCGCCGCGGGCGACGAGGAGGACCCCATGACAATCGACCTATCCAGGATCTATCCCGACATCGACATCCCGGTGTCGTTGGCGAACATCCGCGGGAAGCACATCCGGCGTCGCACGCGGGATTCGGTGACCTACTCCGACGGGAGTTGCGAGAAGACCGACCCGACCGCGATGACCGGGGAGGAAAGGCGCAGCCTTCTCTCCACGCTGCGGCCGTACCTGTGGTGGGGGAGGGACTGACAATGAGACCGATCCTTGAGGCAATCGCGCAGTCCTTCCACTACACCGAGCTCCCGGAGACATGGCGGGTTCCGGGGCTGGAGGAGTTCTCTGAGCGAAAGACCCTCTATGCCTACCAGCAGGCGGCGCTGAAGAACGCGGCGCGGGCACTCTACCTGTACTTTGGCAAGGACGCCTGCGACTGGATCCCCGGGGAGGACATGGGCGCCTCCTCGCCCCCGCCCAACCTGGCCCGAAAGCGGGCCCTGTCGGAGCTGTACTCGCAACACATCTCCCCGGGCATGGACGCGCGGTTCTCGGTCCCGATGCACGCCACGAGGAAGACGGCGGCCATGGGCCTGGTGAACCCGGTGTTCTCGATCCTCTCCAAGGCGTTTCCCGCCGGCGGCGACTTGGTCCACTACCACAACGTGATCAACCGGATGTGCTTCTGGATGGCGACCGGCAGCGGGAAGACGCTTGTCATGGTGAAGCTGATCGAGTACCTGAGGGCACTGTCCGTCAACAAGGAGATTCCCCCCCACAACATCCTGATCCTGGCGCCGAGCGAGCACCTGCTTGCCCAGATACACAGGACGGTGGACGAATACAATCGGAGCGGGGAAACACAAATCGAGCTGGTGCCCCTGCGCGAGCACAGCCGCCCTCGCCAAGGCGCCCTAGGGAACTCGATCACGGTCTACCACCACCGGAGCGACAACATATCCGACAAGCAGGGAGACGCCCTGCTTGACTATGCCCGCTACGAGAACAACGGCAAATGGTACATCCTGCTCGACGAGGCCCACAAAGGGGTGAAAGAGGACTCGCGGAGGCAGGCATACTACGCGGTGATGGCCAGGGAAGGCTTCCTGTTCAACTTCTCCGCGACCTTCGTCGAGGGCGAGGACATCGCCACCACCGTGTTCAAGCACGGACTGGCGGAGTTTGTGCGTTCCGGACATGCGAAGAACATTTTCCTCAGCAACCAGGAGTACGACTCCTTCCGGCAAGGGAGGGACGACCTGACCGGGAGCGAGAAGAGGCGGGTCGTCCTCAAGTCGCTTTCCACGCTCGCACTCGTCTCACGGTGCGTCAAGGAGCTGCGCGGGCTGGCGAAGTCAAGCGACCTTTACCACAAGCCGATGATGCTCACCCTGGTGAACTCGGTCAACACGGAGTTCCGTGACGGGAGGAACGACCTGTGGGTCTTCTTCCGGGTGTTGCGGGAGATCGCGTCAAACGACATCCCGCAGGCCGAGTTCAAGGAGGTGCAAGACGAGCTGTTGCAGGAATGGCGCGACACCCCTATGTTGCTCGGGGACGAGGGGGAAGCATCCGGGATGGGCCTCTTGGCCCGGGAGCAGAGTTTCAGGCGCATCTCCGTCCGGGAGCTGCGCCGGGAAGTGTTCCTCAGCGAGACTCCGGGCGCCTTGCAGGTGATTCTCGGCGAGGACAACAAGGAGATCGCCCTCCAGCTCAAGACCACCGACAGTCCCTTCGCGCTGATCCGGATTGGCGACACGTCCGGGTGGCGCGCCAGCCTTCTCGGGAACATGGAGGTGACAGACACCCTTCGCGAGAAGTCCTTCTTTGACAACATCGAGAAGGAGCGGATCACCATCCTGCTAGGCTCGCGCGCGTTCTTCGAGAGCTGGGACTCCAACCGCCCGAACACGATCAACTTCATCAACATCGGCATCGGCAAGAGCGCGACCAAGTTTGTTCTTCAGTCGATTGGCCGGGGGGTTCGGATCGAGCCTCTGCCGGACCGCCGGCAACGCCTGCGCAACCTGGTTCCAACGTTGCAGGGGAGCGCCGAGGAACTCAGGAACCTCCCGCCGAGCCACGTTGCGCCCGTCGAGACGCTTTTCCTCTTCGCGACCAACCGGGCGGTCCTGAAGACGGTGCTGGACAGCGTGGACGAGGCCAAGAGAGGCACGTTTGACGCCGTTGAGGGCTTTGAGAAAGCAGAGCGGCCCCGTGTCGGTGGCACGCCCATGACACTGCTAGTCCCAGAATACGGCGAGATCGAGGGCAACGCCACCAACCGACCCAAGTTCGCGATCGGCAAGCGCACACTTCGGAATTTCCGCGACTATGTCCGGCAGACCGACGACTCCGTCCTGGCGGTCAGGAACGGCCTGCGACCGAAGCAGATACGCGACCTCAGGGCAATGGCCGAAAAGGAGCAGGGCCTGGCCGTGACGGAATTCCGGGAATACGGGAATCTCAGCTTCCTGCTCAGGAGAATGGCAGAGCATCTCGGCCGCACCCAGAAGGTCACCGAGGGGGTGCGCACGCTTGACGAAGAGAGGGACATTGTTCACTTCCGGGAGATCAGGGTGGACCCGAGCATCTGCCCGGCCTCGATGCTCAGCGATTGGGTGAGAGAAGTGGCGAAAAGTGTCACGGGCGCCCGGGAGACCGAGGCGCTCTTGGCCGAGATGAGGCAGAAGGACATCAAGCTGAGCGACGAGATGGCCAAGGCGATCTCGGTGCGGACAGAGCCGAAGAGGGAGATCCCGGAGCACGGCCTGAAGATCCAGCACATCGCAAACCACTACTACGTGCCGCTGGTGATCGCGGAACGCGACCTGCCAAACTTCATCCAGCACGTGGTCAAGACCCGGAGCGAGGCGCGGTTTCTCGCCGAACTGGAGGACTGGATTGCGCGAGGAGGCGCGGACGGCCTGTGGGACGCGTGGATGTTCAGCAAGATCGACGAGACGCTGGACAAGATCACCATCCCCTACCCGGACCCGGCGACAAACGACTACCGGGAGTTCTTCCCCGACTTCATCTTCTGGATGTGCCGGGGGCGCCGGCACAACATCGTGTTCGTGGATCCGAAGGGCGTGGAGCACACGTCGGCCATGTCGCGGATTGACGGCTATCGCAATCTGTTCGAGGCCAACGGCGCACCGCGCGTGTTCCAGCACGGCGACATGGAGGTGACCGTCAGGCTCGCGTTCCACAACCGGGAGGCGCGGACCCGTCCGCCCAAGGAGTATCGCAAGTACTGGATTGACCGGGTGGAGAAGATTTTCAAGGATGGCCCAGAAGATTCGGGTTCCCCCCCCAACCCGTAGTGAGAGGAGAGGGGCAACACTGCTACGCGCGGGGCGCAGGACCGGGCAGACAGGCGGAAGTGGCAGGAGCGAGAGAGTGCTCTTGGAGTGTGGCGGCACTTTGATAGTGTCCGCTTTGAGCATCCTGATCATGTCCGCGGTTGGGCCAAGGAGGGATGCTGGCACGGGGTATCAGGGTAGGAGGACAGATGGGCAAGTCGGTTGAGGAGACGGTGGGGGTGTCGTTGAGCGAGACGGGTGAGGCGCGGATGAAGGCGATGGTTCTGCTGGACGCAGGCCAGCTGCGCCTGTCGGATCTGCCGTCGCGTCCGGGGTTGGGTTCTCGCCAGCTGTGCCGTGTTCGTTCGCGCTGGAAGTAGCCGGGCGTGCCGGGTCTGTCGGACGGTCGGCGCGGCAACGGCGGCAACCGTTCTCGTCGGTGTGACCGGAATCGTTTCGTGTGGTGCCGAGGTCTGTCGGCGCGTGGGCGCTACCCGCCGTCTCACGCGACGGAGCGCTTCGCGGCGGAGTGCGGGGTGTCGATCTCGTCGGAGACGGTTCGTAGCTGGCTGACGGGTGCGGGTCTGTGATCGCCGTCGGCGCGGCGGGCCCCGGCGCCTCACCCGCCGCGTCCGCGTCGGCCGCGGCGTGGCGAGTTGGTTCAGATCGATGCGAGCGCGCACGAGTGGTTGGATGACTACCGCCGGATGCTGCCGGTGTTCATCGACGACGCGACATCGGAGATTCTTCACGCGCGCTTCGCGCGGACGGAGTCGTCGCTGTCGTACCTGGGCGCGATGGGGGAGTGCTTCGGTCGTCACGGGATCCCGGCGGCGTACATGGATCGTCACACGGCGTTTCCCCCTCACGCGCGCGACGGCGCGCACGGGGAGAGCCAGTTGGGCCGTGTGTTCCGGCTGTCGGGCATCGTGCGCATCCTGTCGCTGTCGCCGCAGTCGCGCGGCCGGGTGGGGCGCGCGCACCTGTCGGCGCAGCGACGCCTGTTGCGGGAGTTGGCGAACGCGCTGTCGGGGATGTCGTTCGCGGACGAGGACGCGGGCGCTGGTGGCGGCAAACGACCACCTGGGTGGCTGGGTCGGGCGTCACAACCGCCGCTTCGCGGTTGCGCCGTCGGACGCGCCGGACGCGCACGTTCCGCTGATGCCGGACGCGTCGGAGCGCCGCCAGCTGTTCTCGATGCGGGTTGAGCGCCAGCTGTCAGCGGACCGGGTGTTCTCGCACGAGGGCTCGCGGCACGTGGTGGAGTCGTTGCCGTCGGGGGTGAGCCTGCGCGACGCGTGCCGCGCGGGAGTGACGGTCCACGTGCGCCCGGACGGCGAGCGCTTCGTGTCGGCCCCGGGTGTCGAGGCGCCGACGCGCGAGATGTCGTGTGGTCGCGCGGGCGCGGCGGCGGTGGAGTTCCGCGACCTGAGCCGCGCGGTGGAGCGCGCGGTGTCGCGTCGGTGGGCGGGTCACGTTCCGGGGGCGGACCACCCTTGGCGGCGGGGGCTGCCGGCGTGACCGCGGCGGTCCCCGGTGGGCCGGGGTCCGCGTTCCCTTCGCGGCCGGCCGGCGTGCCGCCGGCCGGCTGTCCGGGCTTTCGTCCCGGCGTCTCGCCGGGGAGACAGATGGCGGGCCGCCTTCGCGCAGGCACGCATTGCCCTGTCGGGCACTGCTCGCATGTGCAAAGCCGCCCGGTGTTCGGCACGCCGGTGCGGGTGTCGGGGGGATCGCGAGGGGGCCTTGACGCCTGCGCACCCTTACGGCCTCACGGCCGCCTTGCGGCGCCCCCGGCGCGCACGCCGCGGACAAGATGCTCAACGCTGGCGAGTGGCCGCGTGGCGGCCAAGGCTCGGAAGGATGGATCAGGTCCGCCGCCGGCTACGGGGAATGCCGTCCCGAAAAGCGGCTTGCCCGTCACATGTGTTTGGTCCACGCTAGGGCGGCACTCGTTGAACCCGCGCCGGCAGCCTGCTATGCTATGCTCCACAGGTTGGTTGGCGAAGGGTTCATGGGCGACATCTCCTGTTCCGCGCGCGCGGGAGGCTCGCAGCAGTCCTCCGGTCCCGTGAGAGCGGAGCCCCGGCAGGAGAACCGCGACGCCGAGGAAATCCGCCGCCTTGACGCCAAGATCCGACTCGCGGTCGAACGCCTGACACACGGGCTTGAGACGCGAACGAGGTCGCCCGAGGAG
>CAZZIL010000311.1:0-5805 GCA_964654265.1 uncultured Gammaproteobacteria bacterium
CACGCGCGTGTCCGCGCGATGTCGCCTTGGCGGGTTGTGCTGCCCGCCGGTCCCGCGGGACTGGGGCTGACGGAGCCGTGGCACGGCAGTCCCCTTGGCTATAATGGGAGTCCGGTCCCGGGCCGGCACGCGGCGCCCGTCTGCGCACCGCGCTGCCGCCGGGCCGCCGCGCCACGCCTTGTGAGGACGATTGACTGGCATGCTCACGGTTGAGAAGGTCACGTATTCGCGTGACGACACGCCGATTGTCGATGGCGTGAGCCTGTCTGTGGGGCGCGGGCGGCTGCTTTGCCTGGAGGGCGGCAACGGCTCGGGGAAGACGACGCTGCTGAAGCTGATGTGCGGGCTGCTGGAGCCCGAGTCGGGGCGCGTGCTGTGGGACGGCGTCCCGGTGCGCTCGGCCGACTCGGGGTACCGGTCGCAGATGGCCTACCTAGGCCACAAGGACGGGCTGAAACCGGACCTGGGCGTCCTGGAGAACTTGGAGGCGCACGCGGGCCTGTGCGGCGGGACGCCGGCGCTGTCGCCGGCGGAGGCCCTTGCCCGCGTGGGTCTTTCCGGGATGGGGAGGGTCCCGTGCGCCCGGCTGTCGGCCGGGCAGTCGCGCCGGGCGGCGCTGGCGCGCCTGCTGGTCTCGCGGGTCGCGATCTGGCTGCTGGACGAGCCGTTCGCGAACCTTGACGAGGACGGCGCCGCCCTGGTGCGCCGCATCGTGTCGGGACAGTTGCGCGAGGGGATGGCGGTTCTGACGGCGCCGCGGGCCTCGGGCTCCGGGGACCTGCCGGCGGAGACGTTCCGCATGCGCGCATGAGCGGCGCGCAGGCGTTGCCGGCGCACATGGCCAAGCCGTCCGCGTTCGCCAGCCTGTTGCTGCGGGACCTGCGGCTGGGCCTGCACCGCCCGGTGGAGGTGGTCACCCCCGTCAGCTTCTGCCTGGTGGTGACGGCGCTGTTCACGCTCGGTGTCGGCCCGGAATCGTCGACGCTTCGCGCGATGGCGCCCGGGGTGGTGTGGGCGACCGCCCTGCTGGCGATGGTGATCTCGGTGGAGACCGTGTTCTCGTCGGACCACGAGGACGGGACCCTGGAGCAGATGCTGGTGAGTCCAGGGCTGTTGCCGGCGCTGGTGCTCGCGAAGGTGCTCGCGCGCTGGATCTGGACGGCGCTCCCGCTGGTCGCGGTCTCGCCGTTGCTGGGCGTGATGCTCGGCCTGGGCGGCGACGCGCTCCCGGCGCTGTCCGGGTCGCTGCTGCTGGGCACCCCGACGCTGTTCCTTCTGGGGGCGTTCGGCTGTGCGCTGCTGGTCGGGCAGCGCCACGGCTCCGCGCTGCTGGCGCTCCTGGTGCTGCCGCTTTGCGTGCCGGTGCTGATCTTCGCGGCCGGGCTGGTGCGCTCGGTGGACCAGGGCCTGCCGTCCGGCGGGGCGGCGTCCCTGCTGGGCGCGATGCTGGCGCTGGCGCTGACGTTCCTGCCGCTCGCGACCGCGTGGGTGCTGGGCGAGACCGGGTCGGGACGCTGATGCTCGGACCGCTGGACCGCCTGGGCTCCCCGCGCCACTTCTACATGTTCGCGGAGCGCTCGGTCCCGTGGCTTGGCGGGGCCGTCGCGTTGCTGCTGGCGTGGGGCCTTGCCGAGAGCCTGTGGCTCGCGCCGCCGGACTACCAGCAGGGGGAGACCTACCGGATCCTGTTCGTGCACGTCCCGGCGGCGTGGATGTCGATGTTTGTCTACGTGGCGATGGCGGTCGCCGCCGGCGCCGGCCTGGTCTGGAGGCTCAAGATGGCGCACGTGTTCTGCGTGGCATCGGCGCCGGTCGGCGCCGGGTTCACGCTGGTGACGCTGGTCACCGGGTCGATCTGGGGCAAGCCGATGTGGGGAAGCTGGTGGGTGTGGGACGCCCGGCTCACGTCGGAGCTGGTGTTGCTGTTCCTGTACGTCGGGTTCATCGCGTTCCAGCAGGCGGTGCCGGACCGGGCGGTCGCCTGGCGCGCCGGCGCGGCGCTCCTGCTGGTGGGCGTGGTCAACATCCCGATCATCCACTACTCGGTCGAGTGGTGGAGCACGCTGCACCAGCCGGCGTCGATCATGCGGCTGGGCCCGCCGGCGATCGACCCGCAGATGTTGCCGCCGCTCGGGCTCATGGCGCTCGCGTTCGCGCTGCTCTACGCGCTGGCGGCGATGATCCGGGCGCAGGCGGAGATCCTGCGCCGCGAGGCGCGGGCCTCGTGGGTGCGCGCCATGCTGGAGGCGCGGTGAGCGCCGCCCCCTGGGAGGCGTTCGTGGAGTGGGCGTCGATGGGGCGCCACGGCGCCCACGTCTGGGGGGCCTACCTGTTCTGCCTGCTGTCGCTGGCGGCGCTCGTCGCCCACGCGGTCGCGGGCAAGCGGCGCGCGCTCGGCGACCTGCGGGAGGGCGCGCGATGAGCCCGTCGCAGCGGCGCCGCCTCGGCTGGCTGCTGTTCCTCCTCGCCGGGACGGCGGTCGCCGCCGCGCTGGTGCTCAACGCGTTCCGCTCGAACATGCTGTTCTTCTTCACGCCCACCCAGGTGCTCGCGGGCGAGGCGCCGCCGGGCAGGGCGCTGCGCATCGGTGGGCTCGTCGCCGACGACTCGGTGCGGCGGGAGCCCGGCGGGCTCGAGATCACGTTCGACGTGACCGACACCGCGGCGACGGTCCCGGTGCGCTACGAGGGGGTCCTCCCCGACCTGTTCCGCGAGGGGCAGGGCGTCGTCGTCCGCGGGTCGCTCGACGGCGACGGCCGCCTGGTCGCGGACGAGGTGCTCGCGAAGCACGACGAGAACTACATGCCGCCCGAGGTCGCCGAGGCGCTGGAGGCGGCGCGCACCCTCAAGGAAGGCGAGTAGGCCGTGCTCCCGGAGATCGGACAGTTCGCGCTCGCGCTCGCGCTGTGCCTGGCGCTCGCGCAGTCGGTCGCGCCGATGGTCGGCGCCGCACGGGGCATGCCCGACCTGGTCGCGCTCTCGGGGCCGACCGCGCTCGGCCAGTTCGCCTTCCTGCTGGTCGCGTTCGTCTGCCTGGTGTCGTCGTTTGTGTCGAACGACTTCACGGTGGAGTATGTGGCGAGCAACTCGAACCTGTCGTTGCCGGTCGGCTACCGGGTGTCGGCGGTGTGGGGCGCCCACGAGGGGTCGCTGCTGCTGTGGTCGCTGATGATCGCCGGGTGGGGCGCGGCGCTCGCGCTCTTCTCGCGCGGCGTGCCGGCGGCGCTGCGCGCGCGCGTGGTCTCGGTGATCGGGATGGTCGGCGTCGGCTTCCTGCTGTTCATGATCCTGACGTCGAACCCGTTCGCGCGTTCGTTCCCGCCGCCGGTCGACGGCCAGGACCTGAACCCGTTGCTGCAGGACCCGGGTCTGGCGATCCACCCGCCGATGCTGTACATGGGGTATGTCGGCTTCTCCGTCGCGTTCGCGTTCGGCATCGCGGCGCTCATCGAGGGGCGGCTCGACTCCGCGTGGGTGCGCTGGGCCCGCCCCTGGACGCTGCTGGCGTGGTCGTTCCTGACGGTCGGCATCACGCTCGGCAGCTGGTGGGCCTACAACGAGCTCGGCTGGGGCGGCTGGTGGTTCTGGGACCCGGTCGAGAACGCGTCGTTCATGCCGTGGCTGGCCGGGACGGCGCTGGTGCACTCGCTGGCGGTGTCGGACAAGCGCGGGCTGTTCAAGGCGTGGAGCGTGTTCCTGTCGGTGCTGACGTTCGCGCTGTGCCTTCTCGGCACGTTCTTGGTGCGCTCCGGGGTGCTGACCTCCGTGCACGCGTTCGCGTCGGACCCGGCGCGGGGCGTCTTCATCCTGGCGCTGCTCGCCGCGGTGGTCGGCGGCGCGCTCGCGCTGTACGCGTGGCGCGCGCCGGCGCTGGCGTCGCCGGGCGGGTTCGCCCCGGCGTCGCGCGAGATGTGCCTGCTCGCGAACAACGTGTTCCTGGTGGTCGCGACCTTCACGGTGCTGCTGGGCACGCTGTACCCGCTGGCGCTCGATGTCATGGGCGCCGGCAAGGTGTCGATCGGTCCGCCGTACTTCAACAGCGTGCTGTTCCCGCTGATGGCGCCGGCGATGCTCGTCGTCGGGATGGCGATGTTCGCGCGCTGGCGCTCGGACCGTGTCGCGCGCGTGCTGGGCGCGACCTGGCGCCAGCTGGCCGCGAGCGTCGCCGTCGGGGTCGCGCTCCCGCTGGCGCTGTTCGACTCCCCGCCCTGGCAGTCGTTCGTCGGGGCCGTGATCGCGGCCTGGGTGCTGCTGTCCGCCGTGTCGAGCCTGCGCGGCGAGCGCCCCGGCCAGCTGTCGCGCGGCCAGGCCGGGATGGCGCTCGCGCACGGCGGGATCGCGGTGTTCATCGTCGGCGTGACGTTCACGAGCAACCACGGCCTGGAGCGCGACGTGCTGCTCACCCCCGGCGGCACGCACGACCTCGGCGGCTACTCCTTCCGCCACGAGGGGATCGAGTCCGTCCCCGGGCCGAACTACATGGCGCAGCGCGCGCGCATGACGGTGACCCGCGGCGGCGACGCGGTCGCCGTGCTGCTTCCGGAGAAGCGGTTCTACCTCTCGGGGTCGAACCCGATGACCGAGGCGGCGATCGATGTCGGGCCGCTGCGCGACCTGTACGTCTCGCTGGGCGACCCGGTCGGCGATGGCTCGTGGAGCGCGCGGCTGCAGGTCAAGCCGTTCGTGCGGTGGATCTGGGCCGGCGCCATGCTGATGGCGCTCGGCGGGGTGGTCGCCGCGACCGACCGCAGGTACCGGCGTGACGCGCCCGGGCGCGCCCGGCCCGAAGAGGCCTGATGGGCGACGCCCCGCCGCCGCCAGAAAGGGGGGACCGCCGCCGGCCGCGGCTGCGGTTTCTCGCCCCGGTGGCGGTGTTCTTCGCGCTGGTCGTGATGCTGGGGATGGGGATCGGCCGGGACCCGACGCTGGTGCCGTCGCCGCTGGTTGGCAAGGCGCTGCCCGGCTTCGACGCGGAGCCGCTCGGCGGCGCGCCGGGCGCCCGGCACTCGCCTGCGGACCTGGCGGGCGAGGTGTGGCTGCTGAACGTGTGGGCGTCCTGGTGCACCTCCTGCCTGGTGGAGCACGGGCAGATCATGTGGCTGGCCGGGCAGGGCCTGGCGGTCGTCGGGCTCAACCACAAGGACGCCGACGACGATGCGCTCGCCTGGCTGGAGCGCCACGGCGACCCGTTCCTGTTCTCCTTCACGGACCGCGACGGGGCGATCGGCCTGGACCTCGGGGTCTACGGCGTCCCGGAGACGTTCCTGATCGACGGCTCCGGCACGGTGGTGCACAAGCACATCGGCCCGGTCCTCGAGGCCGACGCGGCCGAGATCCTCAGGAAGGCACGGCTCGCCAAGGGGGGCGCGTGACCGCGCGGCTCGCCGCGCTGTGCGCCGCGCTCGCGCTCGCCGCGTCGGCGCCGGCCGCCTTCGAGGCGCTTGAGTTCTCGAGCCCCGAGCACGAGAGCCGCTACCGGGCGCTGACCCACGAGCTGCGCTGCTTGGTGTGCCAGAACCAGAGCCTGGCGGACTCGAACGCCGAGCTGGCCGGGGACCTCCGCGTGGTCGTCTTCGAGATGATCCGCGACGGGTCCGACGACGCGGAGATTGTGGACTTTCTGCTGGCGCGCTACGGCGACTTCGTGCTGTACCGCCCGCCGCTCAAGGGGAAGACCGCGCTGCTGTGGCTCGGCCCGTTCGCCGCGCTGCTGGCCGGCGCGGTCACGCTTGCGCTGCTGGCGCGCGGCTTTTCGCGCGCGCGCGACGCGGGCGAGGGGGGCGGCGCCTGATGCCGGCGACCGTC
>CAZZIL010000312.1:0-2572 GCA_964654265.1 uncultured Gammaproteobacteria bacterium
TTCGACCGGGAGGCTGGCCGGCCCGAGGAGGATCAGGTGGTCCGTCGAATCGCCTTGGTCACCCTTGCGGGAGGGCGTTTCGCGCACAAGGGGAGGCGGCGGTTGACTCCAAGGAAGGTATCGGGTATACTTCCTCACAACTGGCGCGCAACGTGCTGCCGCCTCAAAGGCCGCCTTGCGCGGCCTTTGCTTTTTTGGGGGTCCTGGCTGTGCCGTGGGTCTTGCCGTTGTCGCGCCCCGCCTGCTCCCTCCTCATCCGGCAGGTCTCCCGGGCGAGACGGGTTTGCTCCTTTTCCGGCGCGGTGTCTCCACCTCCAGCGACACGGCTGACTGCCGGTCGGGCTGAAAGCGCGCCTTGTCGCGCCGCGCGAGGTCCCTTCTGTCTTGTCGCATCGGTTGCACAGCGTGCGGAAGCGACGGGTGTCAGGCGAACCGGGACGGATGCGGAGGGGCGTTTCGCGCACGCGGGGAGGCGTCGGTTGACTCCAAGGAAGGTATCAGGTATACTTCCCTCACTACTGGCGCGTAGCGTGCTGCCGCCTCAAAGGCCGCCTTGTGCGGCCTTTGCTATTTTGGGGCTCTGGCTGTGCCGGAGGGACCTGCCGTTGCTGTGTCCCGTCAGTTCCCTCCTCATCCGGCAGGTCTCCCGGGCGAGACGGGTTTGCTCCTTTCCCGGCGCGGTGTCTCTGCCTCCGGCGACACGATCACCTTGGCATGTCTCTTCGCGGACCGGGCGTGCCACCTGAGCGCGTCGGCAAGTGCGGGCACGACGTCAACGATGCGGCCGGTGTCCGTCGACAGCCAGCCGGGGTCGTCTCGTCGCCAGCAGGTTGACCAAGCCCTCCCGTCGATTGGCTGTCGGTCGGGCTGAAAGCGCGCCTTGCCGCGCTGCCCGAAGGTCCCTTCCATCTCGTCGCGTCGGTTGCGTGGCGCGCAGAAGCGACGGGTGTCAGGTGAACCGGGGCGAATGCAAGAGGATGTCTCGCACACGGGGGGTGGCCTCATATCGTTGGCGTCATCGCCTTGCGGCCCGTGCCTGCCTCGGCCAGCCGACGTGCCGGTCGAGCAGAGCATTGAAGGCGGTGGCGAGATGTCCATCAGGTGGTCCATCGAATCGTCTTGGTCACCCTTTGGTCACCCCTGTCGCCGGGGCGGCGCCTTCCCCCGCCGCCTTGCGGGCGCAACCCGCTGTCTTTCCAGGAGTCTCCCGTGGTCGGGGTAGCGAGATTTGAACTCACGACCTCCTGCTCCCGAAGCCACCGCCGGTTGTCGGCGTCAATCGGCGTCAATCGGCGTGCATCGTAACCGATTGAATGGAAAAGACCTCCGGTGAGTTGGGTTCGACACCGATTGAGACCGATTGGCACCGTTTCGGTTGGGCACGGTCACACCAAGCGGCCCGCGGCTACCTGCGATGCGGGGGACACCCGGAAGACCCGCCGGTCACTGGTTGCGACCAAGACGCGCGAGATGCACCCGGGGGGGGCCTTGGCACGGCACTCGGCGTGGGGCCACCGCGGCGTAGTGGTGACCCGTCTGTGGTAGCGCGCTTGTTTCTCCGAGGTCTCTTGCACTCCCACTGCGGCGGCCCCTTGACCGTGTCCGCGGTTGGGTCCTGGTGGGGTGTCGGCAGGGGTCGGAACAGGAGGACAGCTGAGCGGTTTGAGCGAGGGGACGCCGGCGGTGTCGTTGGGCAAGGTGGGGAAGGAGCGGATGCGGGTGGTCGTTCCGCTGGACGCGGACCAGGTTTGCCCGTCGGATCTGCCGTCGCGTCTGGGGCTGAGTTCCCGTCAGTTGCGTTGTGGACGTTCGCGCTGTTGCGCCGGCTGGCGCGTCGGGTCTGGTGGACGGCTAGCGCGGCAACGGTGGCAACCGTTCGCGTCCGGTCGACCGGGATCGTTTCGTGTCTTGGTGCGTGGCCTGACGGCCCGGGCACTACCCGTCGTCTCACGCGACGGAGCGCTTCGGCGAGGAGTGCGGGGTGTCGTTCTCGTCGGAGACGTCTCGGCTCCAGCTGACGGAGGCGGGTCGGTGTCGTCGCGTTCGCCCCGGTGCCACATCCCCCGCGGCCGCGCAGTCGCGGCGCGGCGGGTCGGTTCAGATCAACGCGAGCGAGCACGAGTGGGTGCCGGGCTACCGTTGGGTGTTGCAGGTGCTCATTGACGATGCGACGTCGGGGATCCTGCACGCGCGGTTCGTGTGGACGGAGTCGTCGCGGTCGTGCCGGGGGCGATGGATGAGTGCTTCGCTCGTCACGGGATTCCGGCGGCGGGGTACACGGATCGTCACACGGCGTTTATTCCTCACGCGCGCGACGGCGCGCGTGGGGAGAGTCGGTTGGGGCGTGTGTCGGGTGTCGGGTGCCGAGCACATCTTGTCGCTGTCTCCGCGGTCGCGCGAAGCGCGCGCACCTGTCGACGCAGCGGCGCCTGTTGCTGGAGTCGGCGAACGCGCTGTCGGGCAGAACGTTCGCGGACGAGGCGTCGGCGCTGGCGGCGACGAACGACTACCTGGGCAGCTGAGTGGAGCGTCACAGCCGTCGCATCGCGGATGCGCCGGCGGACGCATCGGG
>CAZZIL010000313.1:0-8922 GCA_964654265.1 uncultured Gammaproteobacteria bacterium
CCCCCGGGGGGAAAGGCGCCGCAGCCGCACCAGCGGGGTGTTGCCAATGAGGTGTTCGGTGCTTTCGGCTATGTTCATGGGCGGCGTCCGGCGGACCTTGGCCCGCATTATATCGCCCGGCCCCTTGCGCCCGGGGCCGGCACGCGAGCGCCACGTCCCTTATACTGTCCCCATGACAGCGTTCGCCGGTCCCCGCCGCGCGCCCGCCGGTCCGGGGGCGGCCCGCCGATGAGCGAGCCGGTGCTCACGGTCGAGGGCGTGCGCGCGGTCGAGAAGGCGGTGTTCAGGCGGGTACCCTCCTGGTCCGTCATGGAGATGGCCGGCAAAGGGGTCGCCAAGGCCGCCGCCCAGGAACTCTCCGGGGACGGCCCGGCGCTTGTCCTGGCGGGGCCGGGCAACAACGGCGGGGATGCCTTTGTCGCCGCCGCCGGGTTGCTCGCCAGCGGGACCGAGACGGCGGTCGCCTTCGCCGGCGACGAGGGCCGGCTCTCGCCGGACGCGACGAACGCCCTCCGGCTTTGGAAGGCCGCCGGGGGGGAGACCCTTGATGACCTGCCGGACGTCGGCAAGTACCGACTCGTCATCGACGGCCTGTTCGGCATCGGGCTCTCGAAGCCGCTCGCCGGGAAGCCGGGGCGCTGGGTCGAACAGCTCGGCGGCGACTCCCCGCCGGTCCTGTCAATCGATGTCCCGAGCGGACTCCTGGCGGATTCCGGGCTCTGTCCCGGGCCCGCCGTCCGCGCCGCGCGCACCGTCACCTTCTTCGGGCTCAAGCCCGGCCTGCTGACAAACCGCGGACCCGGCTGCGCGGGGCGGATCACCGTCGACCTGCTCAACCTTGAGGACGGGGACCTGCCGTCCCCCGGCAGGCTGCTCGGTCGCGCGACCTCGGGGCTGCGGGACCCCGGCGCCTACGTCCGCGACAGCGACAGCCACAAGGGCGTCCACGGGTCGGTCCTGGTGGTCGGCGGCAACACCGGGATGGTCGGGGCGCTCGCGCTCGCGACGCGCGCCGCCGCCGCGCTCGGCGCCGGGAAGGTGCACGCGCTCGTGCTGCACGCCCCGTGTCCGGCCTACGACCCGGTCGCGCCGGAGGTGATGTGGTCGGGGGTCCCCGTCCCCGGCGCGACCTGCGTGGCCGTCGGGCCCGGGCTCGGGAGCGACACGCGCGCGACCGAGATCCTCGGCACGGTCCTGGACGCCCACGACGCCCGGACCCCGCTCGTCCTTGACGCCGACGCCCTCAACATCGTCGCGCGCGACCCGTCGCTTCTCCCCGCCGGCCACGGGCGCCCGGTCATCATGACCCCCCACGCCGGCGAGGCGGCGCGCCTGGCCGGCGCCACCGCCAAGGAAATCCAGGGCGACCGCGTCGGGAGCGCGCTCCGCCTGGCCGAGAGGTTCGGCGCCCACGTCGTCCTCAAGGGGTCCGGTTCCGTGTGCGCCACCCCCGGCGGAGACTGGTGGATCAACCGCTCAGGCAACCCCGGCCTGGCGCGGGGCGGCTCCGGCGACATCCTCACCGGGATGGTCGCGTCGCTGGCCGCCCAGACCGGGGACCCGCTGCGCTCCATGCTCGACGGGGCGTGGCTGCACGGGCACGCCGCCGACATCCTCGCGCGCCAGGCGGGCGGGCCGCACGGCGTCGACATCAACCAAATCGCCCGGGTCGCCGCCGGCACGCTCGGCGAGGCGGCCGCCGCGGCGCCAAGGCCGTGAGCGCAAGGGGCGGCGAGGCCGAGGCGGGCGGAGTTCCCGCCGGGCCGCTGGTGCAAAGGGCCAAGGACTGGGAGACGATGCGGGCCCGGTTCCGCTGGCCGGCCCCCGCGCGCCTGAACATCGCCGAGGTGACCTGCGAGCGCCGGGCGCGCGCCGAGCCGGGGCGCAAGGCGCTGGTCGCGCTCGGCCAGGACGGCACGGTGCGCGAGTTCACGTACGGCGAGCTCTCCCGCCTCTCCTCCCGGCTGGCCAACGCGCTGCGGGCGCGCGGGGTCGGGCGCGGCGACCGGTGCGCGATCCTGCTCCCGCAGGTCGCCGAGACGGCGATCGCGCACCTGGGGTGCCACAAGATCGGGGCGGTCGCCGTGCCGCTGTTCACGCTGTTCGGGGAGGACGCCCTCGAGTACCGCCTGTCGGACTCCGGCGCGGTCGCGCTCGTGACCGACGGGGCCAACCTGCCCAAGGCGCTCGCCGTCGCGGGGAGACTGCCCGGCCTCAGGCACGTCTACTCGACCGACCCGTGCGGCGCCGGGGCGATCGACCTCTGGGCGGAACTCGATAACGCCTCCGACAGCTGCGAGACCGCCGACACCGGCCCGGACGACCCGGCCCTGATCGTCTACACGTCGGGCACGACCGGTCCGTCCAAGGGCGCGCTGCACGCGCACCGGGTGCACATCGGGCACCTCCCCGGCGCGGAGACCCACCACAACTTCCTCCCCCAGGAGGGGGACTGCCTCTGGACCCCGGCAGACTGGGCCTGGGTCGGGGGACTCACCAACGTCATGCTGCCCGCGTTGCACCACGGCGTCCCGGTGGTCGCCCACCGAATGGCGAAGTTCGACCCGGAGAAGGCCGCCTGGCTGATCCGCGCGCTCGGCGTGCGCAACACGTTCCTCCCCCCGACCGCGCTCAAGTTGATGCGACAGGCCCAGGTCGGGAAACTCCCGCTGCGCTCGGTCGGGTCGGGCGGCGAGCCCCTCGGCGCCGAGCTGCTCGAGTGGGGCCGCGAGACGTTCTCCACCACGATCAACGAGTTCTACGGCCAGACCGAGTGCAACCTGGTCGTCGGCAACTCGCACGAGGTGTTCGAGCCGCGGCCGGGGTCGATCGGCCGCGCCGTCCCCGGCTCCGACGTCGCGGTCGTCGGCCCGGACGGTCGCGCCCTCCCCGACGGCGAGACCGGCGAGATCGCCGTCCGGAGGGGCGCCGCGCAGATGTTCCTGGGCTACTGGGACAGGCCCGCACAGACGGCGGAGAAGTTCGCCGGCGACTGGATGCTCACCGGGGACAACGGGCGGCGCGACCCGGACGGCCACTTCCTCTTCCTCGCGCGCGGCGACGACGTGATCACGACCGCGGGCTACCGGGTGGGCCCGTCGGAGATCGAGGACTGCCTCATCCGGCACCCGGGCGTCGCGATGGCCGCGGCCGTCGGGGTGCCCGACCCGGTGAGGACCCAGGCCATCAAGGCGTTCGTCGTGCCCGCCGCCGGCGCGGCCGCGGACGGGCGCCTGAAGGAGGAGCTCGTCGACCACGTGCGCCGGCGCGTCTCCCCGCACATGGTGCCGAGGCTGGTGGAGTTTGTGGGGTCGCTGCCGATGACGGCGACCGGGAAGGTGATGCGCAGCAGGCTGCGCGAGGGCGGTCAGCCGCCCGGGTCCGGGGACCCCGGGTCCGGGGCGGAGAGCAGGTCGCAGCCGACGAAGTCCCGGCCGGTGCGCCGGCAGGATTCGAGCACCGAGTAGCCGCCGGCCGCCGGGTCGACGACGGTGGCCCCGGGGTTCGTCACCGCCTCGATCAGCCGGGCCTGAAGCCCGGTCGGCTTGCGGTGCGGGTGTCCCGACCTCTCCTGCCGCTCCGGCCACACGTCCGGGATGTCGTGGGCCTTCCACACCCCCTTGGCGCGCCTCGGCGCCTTCTGGATGACGACCAGCTGCTCGGAGACCCGTCGGGTGCGGTACCCCATCCCGGTTCGCCGCTTGTCCCAAACGACCATGTCGACGATGCCCAGGGGGGTTCCCTCCAGCCAGGGTCCCACCCCCTTGCACAGGTGGAACTTGTCGACCCAGAGGAACAGGTGGCCGCCGGGGACCAGAACCCGGCCGATCCCGGCGACAAACCGCGCGATGGCGTCCTCCGTCATCTGCGGCAGGCCGGCCCTTGCGCTGGCCCGGGCCACGCCCTCGTTGCCGTAGTTCTGGTGGTCGAGGACCCCCCGGTACTGGGGGTCCAGGAAGGCGGCGGCGACCGCGTCCGGCGCGAGCGCGCCCAGCAGCCGAAGCCCGTCCATCGTGTTCGGGGCGTTCACCCGCACGCCCGCCGGGACGTCGACCGGCACGCAGGGGATCCCGCACGTGTCGCCGTAGACCGAGCCCCGCGGCACGCGCACGCGGGCGGACGCGGCGGCGCGCGCGCCCACTACTCCACCGTCACCGACTTCGCCAGGTTCCTGGGCTTGTCGATGTCGGTCCCCTTCTCCCGGGCGGTGTAGTAGGCCAGCAGCTGCACCAGCACCGAGTAGACCACCGGGCTGAGGTCCTCGCAGACGTCGTCCTCCACCCGGATCAGCCCGGAGGTGGGCGACGACGACGAGAACCCCTTGCCGGCGAGCACCAGCAGCATCCCCTCGCGCGCGGCGATCTCGCTGAGGTTCGCGGACATCTTCGGAAGCAGCGGGTTGTCGGGCGCCAGGCCGACCACCGGCATGTTGCGGTCCACCAGCGCCAGCGGACCGTGCTTCAGCTCGCCGCCGGCGTGCCCCTCCGCGTGGATGTAGGAGATCTCCTTGAGCTTGAGCGCCCCCTCAAGCGCGATCGGGTAATGCAGGTTGCGCCCCACAAAGAACACCGCGGGGCGCTGCGCAATCAGCTTGGCCCACTCGCGCACCGGCCCGTCGAGCGCCAGGCACTTGCCGATCGCGAAGGGAAGGTGGCGCAACCCGGCGATCCCCTCGCGCTCGGCCTCGGCGTCGACCCGGCCGCGCGCGCGCCCGAGCGCCAGCGCAAGGACGCGCAGCCCGGCGAGCTGCGCCGTGAACGCCTTGGTGGAGGCGACCCCGATCTCCGGTCCCGCGTGCGTCAGGAACGACAGGTCCCCCAGGCCCGCAAGCGTGCTTGTGGCGACGTTCGTGACCGCCAGGTGGGCGCGCGCGCCGCGGGCCATCGCCCCGCGGACCGCGGCAAGGGTGTCGGCCGTCTCGCCCGACTGGGAGACCGAGACCAGCAGGTGCCCGCCGCACGGGGACTCCCGGTAGCGGTGCTCGCTCGCGATCTCGACGTTGCAGGGGACCCCCGACAGCCGCTCGACCCAGTGGCGCGCGATCATCGCCGCGTGCAGGCTCGTGCCGCACGCCACCATCGTGACCCCCGGCGTCTCCGCCAGCGCCCTGTCCGAGCCCTCGCCGAAGATGTCGGCCGGCAGCCGGTCCGCGTCGACGCAGTGCTTGATCGTCGCCGAGACCGCCTCGGGCTGCTCGTAGATCTCCTTCTCCATGAAGTGGCGGTAACTGCCCAGGTTGACCGCGATCGACGACCGGTCGTAGCGGTGCACCTCGCGCCGCGCGGGCGCGCCGTCCTCGCCGGCCACCCGGAAACCGTCCGCCGACAGCTCGGCGACGTCCCCGTTCTCCAGGTGGACCACCCGGTCGGTGCGCTCGCAAATCGGCCGCGCGTCCGACGAGACGAAGTGCTGGCCGTCCCCGACCCCGAGCAGCAGCGGGCTCCCCTTGCGCGCGCACAGCAGCCCGGTCCCGCCGGCGCGCACGATCACGACCAGGGCGAACGCCCCCTCGAGGCGCCCGGCGCAGGCGCGCATCGCGCCGAGCGGGTCGCCTCCCCCGCGCAGGTGGCGCTCCATCAGGTGCGCCACCACCTCGGTGTCGGTCTCGCTCTCGAAGCGGTAACCCTGCCCCTCGAGCTCGTGCCGCAACGCCTCGTGGTTCTCGATGATCCCGTTGTGCGCGACCGCGACCGTGTCCCGGCTGATCAGCGGGTGCGCGTTCTCGACCGACGGGCGCCCGTGGGTCGCCCAGCGGGTGTGCCCGATGCCAGAGTCGCCGGTGAGCCCGGACAGGCGTTCCCTCAGCCTGCCGACCCGGCCCGCCACCCGCTCGCGCACCAGCACGTCGCGCCCGGTGTCCCGGGTGACGATCCCGGCGGAATCGTAGCCGCGGTACTCCAGCAGCTCCAGGCCCCGGTAGACAAACCCGGCGGCGTCGGCGCCGCCGACCACGCCGACAATCCCGCACACCGGGTCAGTTCCCCTTCCGGCGGCGGCGCGACGGCCGCCCGGTGTCGATCTGGCGCGCGCGGGCGAGCGACAGCTGCGCCGGCGGGACGTCCTTCGTGACGGTCGACCCGGCGCCGATCTCGGCATCGTCGCCGACCCGGATCGGCGCGACCAGCTCGGTGCCGGATCCGACGAACACCCGGTCCCCGATGACGGTGCGGTGCTTGCGCGCGCCGTCGAAGTTGCAGGTGACGACCCCGGCGCCGACGTTGGTCCCGGCGCCGACATCGGCGTCGCCGATGTAGCTCAGATGACTCGCCTTGGCGCCGACGCCGAGCAATGAGCGCTTGACCTCGACGAAGTTCCCGACACGTGCGCGCGCGCCGACGGCCGCCCGGTCGCGCATCCGCGCGAACGGGCCGATCACGCACCCGCAGCCGATCACGCACTCCTCGACATGGCTGAACGGGCGCACCTCCGTGCCCTCGCCGACCGACACGTCCCGAAGCACGCAGTTGGAGCCGATGCGCACGCCGGGGCCGAGCGTCACCGCGCCCTCAAGCGCCACGTTGGCGTCGATCTCGACATCGGTCCCGCAACGGACCTCCCCGCGCACCCGGAGACTCGAGATGTCGTGGAGTCGCGCGCCCTGGCGGGCGAGGTCTGCCGCCAGCGCCCGGCCGAGCGCGCCGGACGCGCGCGCGAAGTCCTCCGGGGAGTTCACGCCGAGGCACTCCTCCGGGTCGTCGGCCATGACCACCCGGGAGACTCCGCCGGACTCGCCGTGCAGGCGGACCAGCTCGGTCAGGTAACGCTCGCCCGTGCGCGGGCTCGCCCCGATCCTCGGGAGCCACCGCCTGAACAGGCCGGCCGACCCGGCCATCACCCCGGCGTAGACGGCGCGGATCTCCCGCTCCTTGGCGGTCGCGTCGCGCTCCTCGACGATCGCGGCCGCGCGGCCGCGGACGTCCCGGATGATGCGGCCGTACCCGGCGGGATTCTCCATGTGCGCGCCAAGCAGCGCCAGCCCGTGCCGGGCCGCGCGCACGACCCGCCTCAGGGTGGCGGGGCGCACCAGCGGCATGTCCCCGCAAAGCACCACCAGGGTGCCGTCCGCGCCCGACCGGCCAAGCGCCGCGCGCACCGCGTCGGCCGTCCCGGTCGGCTCCCTCTGGAGCGCAAGGCGCACGTCCTCCCCCGACGCGTGCCGGGCGATCTCCCTCCGCTCCGCCGGGCGCACCACGACGTGGATCCGCCGCGGCCCCAGCGCCCGCGCGGCCGACAGCGCCCACCCGAGCATCGGCCGGCCGCACATCGGCACCAGGCACTTCGGAAGCGCGGACCGCATGCGGGAGCCCTCCCCCGCCGCCAAGACCGCGAACTCAAGGCCGCCCCCCGCCGGTCGCTTCTTCGTCGCGGTCATGGCCCTATTCTATAATCCGCCCGTTTTCCGCATGGGCAACGCGTTCGACCATCCACCCGACCGGCAGGAAACCGACAGCAGCAAGTGGCGCCGCTACCGGGGCCGCGACATCCTCCCGCTGTGGGTGGCCGACATGGACTACCCGGTCGCGCCAGCGATCGCCGCGGCGATCCGCGAGCGCGCCGACCACGGAGTCTTCGGCTACACCGACTGCGACGAGGAGACTGTCGCGGTGGTTTGCGACTATTTCGGCCGGGTGCACGGCTGGGAAATCCGCCCGGAGTGGATCGTGTTCTCGCCGGGCCTCGGCGTCGCCATCCACGCCATGTGCCGGCTCACCGAGGAGGCCGGGGACGAGATACTCACCCCCTGCCCGATCTACCACGTCTTTCGCGTCGCGCCGGGTCTCGCCGGGCGGGTCCGCATCGACCTGCCGATGGGGCTGCGCGACGGCGAGTGGACGCTGGACCCCGGCGAGATCTCCCGGCGCTGCGGCCCCCGCACCAAGGTGTTCCAGCTGTGCAACCCCCACAACCCCAACGGCAAGGTCTTCAGCCGGGCCGAGCTGGAGCGGATCGCCGAGGAGTGCCTGCGCAACAACCTGCTGATCTGCGCCGACGAGGTGCACGCCGACCTGATCCTGGATCCGGGCCTGCGGCACGTCCCGATCGCCTCGGTCGCCCCGGAGATCGCGGCGCGCACCATCACGCTGGCAAGCCCAAGCAAGGCCTACAACGTCGCCGGGCTGAACTTCGCCGTGGCGGTGATACCCGACCCGGACGTGCGGGCGCGATACCGGGCGACCACCCGCGGGCTCGTGATCAGCCACCTCAACCCGTTCGGGATCGCCGCGGCGAAGGCCGCGTGGGGCGGCGCCTGCGATGCGTGGCTGGCCGAGGCGCTCGGCCGCCTCAGGGAGAACCGCGACCGGCTTGCCCAAGGGGTGCGCAAGACCGGGCGCCTCTCGATGGCGCACTTGGCCTCCACCTACCTGGCGTGGATCGACGTCTCCGCGCTGGGACTGGCGGACCCGCCCGGGCACTTCGAGGCGCACGGGCTGGGGATGTCCGCGGGCGAGACGTTCGGCGACCGCGGACACATGCGCCTGAACTTCGCGTGCTCGCGCGCAACGCTCGAGGAGGCGGTCGCCCGCCTGGGCGCCGCCTGCAAGTGACCGGGACCGGCGGCCGGGGACGCCCCGCCGGCTAGCGGGGCTTGTACGCGCCGCCGAGCCCCTCCAGAAGGGCGCTTCCTTGGCTTGGCTCGTCGCCCGGGTCGATCAGGACCGAGGCGCGGCGCTTCTGCGCCTGCTTCCAGATCCTCCAGTACGGACACCGCATCAGCGGGGTGGTCTTCTCCCCGGACTTCCCGCCGCCGCGGCACATCTCCCGCTGGAACGTGTTGTAGATCACGTACTCGTAGTTCTGGTCGCACAGGCGCTCGCCCTTCCAGAAGTCGCACGTCACGCAGTAGTGCGCCTTCTTGTTGATCTTCTCGTAGGTGGCCATCCCCCTAAGGATACCACAATTGCGTCACTTGGTCTCCTTCGT
>CAZZIL010000314.1:0-2997 GCA_964654265.1 uncultured Gammaproteobacteria bacterium
CGTCAGAGGCGGAGATCGTCGCGTTCTGCCGCGAGCGCCTTGCCGGGTTCAAGTGCCCGAAGCGGGTGGTGTTCGGGACGCTGCCGAAGACGGCGACCGGGAAGATCCAGAAGCACGTGCTCAGGAAGCGGCTGGGGTAGCCTCACTCCTCGCCGAAACCCTTCGGGACGTCGATCGGCGGCAGCGACTCCGCGCGCCGGCGAAGGTGGCGGCCGATCACCAGCCGCTGGATCTCGGTGGTCCCGTCGACAATCCTCAGCATCTGCGCCAGCCGGCTCAGGCGGTCGAGCCCGTAGGGCTGGAGCAGCCCCATGCCGCCGAGCGCCTGCGTGCAGGCGTTCGCGGCCCGCAGCGCCGCGTCGGGGACGAAACGCTTCGCGTGCGCGGCCATCAGCGGGCCGTCCGGGCCGCCGAGCGCGGCGGCCGCGCGGCGGTACAGCAACCGGGAGACCTCCAGGTCGGTGGCAACCTCGCCGAGCATCCACTGGATGCCGTCGAGACCCAGCGCCGTGCCGGAGAACATCCGCCGTCCCTTGGTGTAGCGCAGCGCGATGTCCAGGGCCTCCCGCATGAGTCCGCAGCATCCGGCGGCGATCGACACCCGCGCGATGTCGATCGCCATCAGCGCGCCGCTGAACGCCTTGCCGGCCGGGAGCACGACGTTCTCGGCCGGGACGGCCACGTCCCTCAGGTGCATCTCCCCGATCGGCAGGAAGCGGTACGACGGCGTGTCGTAGGGCGGCCCGAACGACAGCCCGTCGGCGTCCGCCGGGATCGCGACCATCGCCATGTCCTTGTGGCCCGGCTCGTCCGACGTCTTGCACACCGTCAGGTAGACGTCCGCCTCCGTCGCGAGCGACACCCAGGCCTTGGAGCCGGTCACCGTGAGGCTCCCGTCGGCGCCCACGCACGCCCGGGTGCGCATCGCCGCCGGGTCCGATCCCGACTGCGGCTCCGTCAGCGAGAAGTTCGCCAGCTTGCGCCCGGCGACCAGGTCGCGCGCCCACGCCTCCTTGAACGCATCGGTGGCGTAGCCGCACACCGCGTAGGCGCAGATGTTGTGCATCGACAGGGTGAACGCGTAGGCGCCGTCGCCGCGGCCGAGCTCCTCGTAGACGCGGATCCCCTCCGACAGCGGAAGGCCCTGTCCGCCAAGCCCCTCGGGACAGTACAGCCCGGTGAGACCCGCCGCCCCCGCCCGGTCCGACGCGTCGCGCGGCCACCTCCCGCGCGCGTTCCAGGCGTCGACGTTCGGCCTGACGACCTCGTCGCAGTGCGCGCGGGCCGCCGCCAGTGTCTCCTCGATGTTCCCGGCCATGTTCCTCCTCCGCCCCGGCGCGTGCCGGGATTATATTGCCGGGACCGGGGGGCGCCTCCCGGCCGCGCCACTCAGCCGAGCAGCGAGGGCTCGAACGGGTAGCGGCTCAGCACCTCCGTCCCGTCGTCGGTGACCAGCACCTGCTCCTCGAGCTTGACCCCCTCGGCGCCGCCCTCCAGGCCGATGTAGCTCTCCACGCAGATGGTCATCCCCGGCAGGATCTCCCCGTCGTAGCCGGCGTCCGGGAAGTCCGCCCGGTGGTACAGGTAGGGATACTCACCCGTCATCCCCACGCCGTGCGCCGACAGGTAGTAACGGTTCGCGAAATAACGCTCCGGGATGTCCCACGCCGCGTCGGCGTACTCGCGGAAGCCCATACCCGGCCGGATGATCCCGACGTTGTGGCGCACCTGCTCGTGCGCGACCCGGTACAGCTCCCGCTGGGCCGCGCTCGGACGGCCGGGGCCCGAGTGGAAGGTGCGGGAGAAGTCCGAGTAGTAGCCGTGGCAGCCGACGACGTCGGTGTCGAGCGCGACCAGCTCGTTCTCGCCGATCACGCGCGGCGACGACTCCTGGAACCACGGGTTGGTGCGCGGCCCCGAGCTGAGCAGGCGGGTCTCGACGTAGTCGCCGCCGAGCTCGATCACCGCCTGGTGCAGCGCCGACCACAGCGCGTTCTCGGTGACGCCGGGGCGCAGCGTCTCCTGCAGGCGGCGCACACCCTCCTCGGTCGCGCGCAACGACGCGCGCACGCACCTCATCTCCTCGGGCGACTTCACGCAACGCGCCATCTCCACCGGCTCCTGGGCGTCCACCAGCGAAAACCCCTCGGCCGCGAGCGCGAGCGCCGCGCCGGCGTTGACCCGCTCCATGCCGACCGTGGCCCCGGCGCCGACCGTCTCCCGCAGCAGCGATGCCATCTCGGCGGCCCACCGCCGCTCGCGGCGGGCGATCCCCGGCCCGGCCGCGACAAAGCTCGCCGCCAGCGCCGGCCGCACCTCTGTCACGGTCTCGAGCCCCTCCGCCAGGTGCGCGCACCCGGCGAACTCGAACAGGATCGACCGGTCTTCGGTCAGGAAAAGGTGCCGCGACGGCGTGTTGCGCGAGGTGAACACCTGCATGTTGCGGGCGCCGGTCGCGTAGCGGATGTTCACCGGGTCCGAGAGGACGCACGCCGGGATGCCGCGCCTTGCCATCTCGTCGCGCACCCGCCGCAACCGGTGCGCCCGAACCCCCGCGAGGTCGATGTCCGCGGGCGGCTCCCGGTCGATCTGCGCCAGCCCGGCGAGGCCGGCGCGGTCGGCGTGCCAGTCAAGGCCGGGCACGGCGGCCCCTTCCCGTCGCCGCGCGGCGGCGGCGTGCGTCTCCCATCCGGACCTCCCGGCGCGGCCGCGCGTAGAATCCGCGCCGGCGGGGAGGATCCCCCGGGATTCCGCGCGTTTGACGCGCGCCCGCGCCCGCGATTAGACTCGGCGGTTTGACCGGGCCGTCCCGGCCCCTGTCGAGGATGTGATGAGCGGCACTGCGCACAGGTTTTCCCGCGCGGCTCGCGGGCGTTGGGCGCCTCGCGCATGAGGCCACGCCTGGGCACGGTCCGGCGCCAGGGCCTCTACCACCCGGCGCGCGAGCGCGACTCCTGCGGGGTCGGCTTCGTCGCGCACATCAAGAACCGCGGCTCG
>CAZZIL010000315.1:0-3716 GCA_964654265.1 uncultured Gammaproteobacteria bacterium
CGTCAACGGTAGGGGGTTGCCGCAGGCGCGGCCAGCCCGCCCAAGCGCCGCCTCTGGCGAGGCCGAAGTGGCAGTCGCATGGTGTGCGCAACAGCGGCGGACCAAAAACCGCGCCACCACGCCTGCCCGAGGCCCGGGCAGACGCCCATCCCGGGGATCGGGAGTGTCGGGACCGGCAAAGGCGCGCGAGCCTTCCGGGAGCGTGCTCCCTGCCGGCGCGTCTCCTCGCCCCGCATGGCACCCGGTGCGGACATGGGCGACCTTGGCGAGACGGCAGAGGCGCGCGGCCGTCGCCGAGCTCCCGGACGGGATGCCCATCCGCGGCAACCCGCGCGACCTCGTCGGCGGGCGGGCCGACTCGCGCGGCGACCACCGTGCGGCCATGGCGATGGCGGTCGCCGGGCTGCGCAGCCGCGACGGGATCGCCGTTGCCGGCTGCGACAACGTCCGCACCTCGTTCCCGGGGTTTGTCGCGCAGTGCCGGGCGGTCGGCTGCGACATTGCCGAGTCGCCGCGGGGGCACGAGTCCGGACACCAAGGAAGCTGACGAGGCACAAGGCGCCAGGACACCGGGAAGGCCACCTGACGCGAGGCGCGAGGAGACGCCCGGCCCCGTTGCCGAGAGCGGGCAACCCTGAGAGCGACATCATGACCAGGCGTGGAGAGGTGTCGCCGCCCGGACTGGACGGGGGCGAGCCGCAGGGTGCTGGCGGGTTGCCCGTCGACGGGGCGGACGAGGCGCAAACGGAGATCCGCCTGTCACACGTGCGCAAGCACGCGGCGGCGCGCGCGGCGGCGCGCCGAAGCTCGGGGCAGAACGAGACCACCGCGAACACTGTGCCGTCGATGTCCTACCCGGCACAGACCCCCGTTTCCGTGAACGCGACCCTTCTGGCGGGCAAACCGGAAGACCGACCCTGCGTGGCATCCGGGACGGACGTAACGACCTTGGCAAGACGGCAGTGGCGTGGCGCATGCCCCCCCGCCTCGGGCGCGCCTGCCGGGCGCGCGGCGAGGTGAGTGGGTATATCATTGGGGGATGGTCAGATCGGGAAGAAACCCGTTCAAGCCCGGTGCGGGGCAGGTCCCGCCGCTGAGGGCCGGGCACGAGGATGCCGCCGCGCACTTGGCGTGGCGGTTGGGGCTGGTTCGGAACGGGAAAGAGGGGGGCACTGTCGTCCTCTTCGGTCCGCGCGGCAGCGGGAAGACGGCCCTGCTCGGGGAGCTTCACAGGAAAGCGGAAGACGAAGCGATACTCGCCGTTGGGCTCAAGACGCGCGAGATGGTCGGCAGCTCGGTCACGCTGGCGAAGCTGCTCGCGACCGAGGCGGCGCGCACCAAGTCGAAGGCCAAGGGGAGGAAGGTCGGCGCGGGCGACTTCGGAGGGGAGGTGAAGTTCGAAGGCTCCGTGGCACCCTCCGCCGGGAATGTGTTGCGCAGGCACCTGAAAAAGCCGCTGTTGCTGACGGTCGATGAGGCGCACGAGATGCCGGTCGGCCTTGGGAAAGTCCTCTTGCAGACTGCCCAAGACTGTGTCAGCCGGAGACTCCCGTTGCTTGTGGTGCTCGCTGGCACACCGGGTCTCCCGATCCGCCTCGGGGATATGCGCGCCGGCTTCTGGGAACGCGACACCAGGTTGCAGATCGGCCGCCTAGAGACCGACGAGGCGGTCCGTGAAGCCTTGGCAAGACCCGCAAAAGACTCCGGGATGCCCATTGACGCGGACGCACTGGAGAGCCTGGTGGAGGAGAGCCAGCGGTATCCTTTCTTTGTGCAGAGGCTCGGCTATGAGTCCTGGGACGCGGCCCGCCAGCGCAAGGGGAATCGACGAATCGCCTTGGAGGATGCGCAGAAAGGGATCGCCGTCGCGGGGAAAAATCTGCAGACATTCTACAGCGACTGTCGTCGCGAGGCAGGGGAGCAGGGCGTCTTGGGCGAGGCGGAGGCCGTGTCGAGGATGGTCGTGGCCAAGGGGCGGGATGCCCAGCTCACCACGGCTGAGCTGATGGACGCGGTGAAGAGTGTCGCGATCCCCGCGGGCCGGGACCCGGGCGAGTCCTGGGAAAAGCTGGTGCGCCTCGGGCTGGTGTGGGAGCCTTCCGAACCGGACCTCTGGGAACCGGGAATCCCGTCGCTTTGCCGGTATGTCGTCGACAAGGTGGGCGTGCCGGTTCCCAAGAAGCGGCCAGCCTAACTCGCCGAGGGCGGGCGCGAGCTCTTGCCGCGTCCCCCTCGACTGCGGGAGGAGCTGACGCAGGCACAACCAGCCCGCCCAGGCACCGCCTCTGGCATGGCCGAAGAGGCGGTCGCGGTAGGGTGCGCAGCAGCGGCGGACCGGAAACCGCGCCACCACGCTTGCCCGGGACCGGGGCAGGCACTCATCCCGGAGCTCGGGGGTGTCTGGGCCGGCAAAAGCGCGCAACGCCTTCCGAGAGCTGCTCCCCGCCGCCGCGTCTCCTTGCCCCGCATGACACCCGGGACGGACATGAACGACCTTGGCGAGACGGCAGAGGCACGGCGCACGCACCCCCGACCCGGGCTCGCCCGACCCCCGGGCGTGTGGCGCGGCCAATGGGTGTATCATTCGGGCATGGACCTCTCCGACAATCCCTTCCAGCCCGGCGCGGGGCGGTTCCCCCCGCTGAGGGCCGGGCACGATGAAGCCGCCACGTACTTGGCGACGGGGTTGAAAAAAATCCTCGGCAAGAAGGGCGGAGACACGGTTGTCCTCTACGGTCCGCGCGGCAACGGAAAGACGGTGTTGCTTCATGAGCTTCGGCGAACGGCGGGCACGAAGGTGCGCCGCCACTCGCTGACGACACGCATGATGGCCGGCGATCCGGATGTGATTGCGGAAGAGTTCGCCCCGAACAAGGGCGCATTCTTCGAGAAGGTCGAGGGGGCGAGCATCGGCGCTGGCGGCGCGGAGCTTGGCGTGAAGCTTCGGCGCCGCACCCAAGTGACACCCTGGCACGCCCTGCGCGCCACGCTGGCGGAGGGGCCTGTGTTGCTGACGATCGACGAGGCCCACGAAATGCCCGTCGACTTTGGGCAGGAGCTTCTTCAGGCCACCCAGGGTTGCGTGGCCGACGGACTCCCCTTGCTTGTGGTCCTCGCCGGCACGCCGGGTCTTCCCGCCCATCTCAAGGGGATGCACGCCAGCTTCTGGGAACGCTGCGAGAAGCTGCCGATCGGCCGCCTGGAGACCCCCAAGGTGGTCGAGGACGCCTTGGCAAAACCGGCAAGGAAGTCCGGGATGCCGATCAATGGCAGCGCACTGGCGAAGCTGGTGGAGGAGAGCCAACGGTATCCCTTCTTTGTCCAGAAGCTCGGATTCGAGTCTTGGAACGCGGCCCACCGCCGGGGCGGGTCCCGGCGGATCACCTTGGAGGATGCGCAGGGAGGGATCGCCATCGCGAGGAAAAAGCTGCAGGTGTTCTACAGCGACCGCCGTCGCGAGGCGGGTGAGCAGAACATCCTGGGCGAGGCGGAGGCCGTGTCAAGGATGGTCATCACCAAGGGGCGGGATGCCCCACTCACCACGTCCGAACTGATGGACGCAGTGGAGAGTGTCGCGACCCCCGCGGGCCGGGACCCGGGCGAGTCCTGGGAAAAGCTGGTGCACCTCGGGCTGGTGTGGGAGCCTTCCGAGCCGGACCTCTGGGAACCGGGAATCCCGTCGCTTTGCCGGTATGTCGTCGACAAGGTGGGCGTGC